>QHWL01000674.1:0-2572 GCA_003222555.1 Acidobacteriota bacterium
GACGCCTGCGAGATGAGGATGACGTTCACACGCCGGGAAGCCAGAGTGCGGAACAAACGCTCGGCGATGCCCGGCACCCCCACCATTCCCGCTCCACGCAGCGTCAGCAGCGAGAGATCCCCAATCGACGTGATGCCCTTCGCCAGCCCCTCCCCGTCGGCGCTCCGCTTGGAGGAAATGAGCGTGCCCGGCGCCGCAGGCTTGAAGGTGTTCTTGATCAAAATGGGGATGCGCTTGGCGACTGCCGGAGCGATGGTGGCCGAATGGAGCACCTTCGCGCCGAAGTAGGACAGCTCCATCGCCTCTTCGTAGCTGATCTGCGGCAACACGAATGCCGAGGAGACCGCCCGGGGATCCGCGCTCAGGACGCCGTCCACATCGGTCCAGATTTCGATGACGGACGCACCGACGGCTGCGCCGACGATCGCCGCGCTGTAGTCCGATCCGTTGCGGCCGATGGTCGTCGTCTGGCCATCCTCGGTCGCGGCGATGAAACCGGTCACGACCGGAATCACGCCGGCGCGGCGTCGAAACAGCCGCGAGAAGTACGCGCGGGCCGCGCGGTTCGTTTTGCCGAAAATGACGTTCGCGTGGGTGAATTGATCGTCGGTGACGAGGAATTGCCGGGAATCGGCGAACTCCGCCGGGTGCGACTGGTCGAGATACGCGGCGATGACCAGAGCCGACAGACGCTCGCCGAAGCTCGCCGTCATGTCCAGAGCGCGCGTGGGGCAGTGGCGGAGCAGATGAATCCCTTGTAAGGTGCCTCGAAGCTCGGTCAACAGCGCGTCGACTTGGGCAGCGAGGCGAACCCGGCGCCGTCCGACGAGACGGGCGACGGCCGACCGGTGTCGCCGCGCGATCTGATCGAATGTGTGCTCGTAGGCCGACTCGCCGCGCTCGGCGAGCCTTGCGCACTCGAGAAGCTGGTTGGTGACGCCCTGAAAGGCCGAGACGACGACGATGATGGGCTCTCGCCGGCGTTCATCCAGCAGGATCCGGCCGACGTTCCGGATGATGGCAGGCGTCGCCAGAGACGAGCCGCCGAACTTGAGAACTCTCATGGTTGATGTCGAGAAAGAGTCTATCACCGCCCGCCGAGGCGCCTCTTCGTGGCCGCTACAAAAAAGGCGCTACCACGGAGTACACGGACCAAGAACGGAGGACACGGACATCTTTTTACCGTGTCCCTCCGGTTTGGCTCGGTGCCCTCCGTGGTAGTGCTTTTGAGGAAACGGGACTACTATTGCGAACCCGCAAACGAGGGTTTCGAGTCTTTCTAAGAACGGAGAACGACCCATGCTCGACGTGAGAAGTCTCTACGTGACGGCGGCAGCCGGCGTATTCGCGCTCGGGTTGACTCCAGCGGGGCCTTCGGCCCAACAACAACCGCCGCCTCCGATTGCCCCAATCCTTCAGAACTACAAACCGGTCACGTCGGAACGTCTCAAAAAACCGGAGGACGGCGACTGGCTCATGGTCCGTCGCACCTACGATGGCTGGGGCTACAGTCCCCTGGATCAGATCTCTCCGAATAACGTCGAGCGGCTCCAGCCGCTCTGGGTGTTTTCGACCGGCGTCGCCAACGGGCACGAAGCGCCGCCGATTGTGAACAACGGCGTCATGTTCGTCGCCACCCCAGGTAACCAGGTGATCGCGATCGACGCCGTAACAGGCACTCTCCTGTGGCGCTACAGGCGGCCGCTCCCAGAAGGCTCGATTGTGCTCCATCCAACCACCCGCGGCCTTGCGCTGTTTGGCGACAGAGTGTTTTTTGCGACCAACGACGCCATGCTCGTCGCGATCAACGCCGTGACCGGCAAAGAAGTCTGGGTGACCAAAGTCGAGGAGAACAAGAACGGCTACTACATGTCGCTGGCGCCGCTGGTGGCGGACGGCAAGGTGATGGTCGGCGCGTCGGGCGGTGAGCTCGGGATACGCGGTTTCGTTGCCGCCTTCGCTCTCGACAGCGGCAAAGAGGTGTGGAGAACCTACAGCGTGCCCGCGCCCGGCGAGCCGGGCAGCGAAACCTGGCCGAACGGCGATCAGTGGAAGACCGGCGGCGGCCCGGTGTGGGTCACAGGCAATTACGATCCACAAACCAACCTGGCGTTCTGGGGCACCGGTAACGGCGGCCCCTGGATGGGCGATCAGCGCCCGGGCGACAATCTCTACACCGCATCCACCATCGCCATCGACGTCGCCACAGGCCGGATCAAGGGGCATCATCAGTACCACCCGAACGACTCGTGGGACTGGTACCAGCGCAACGGCAGGACCATCAAAGGCCTGATCGACGTCGCTCGCGACGGCTATCTGTGGTTTCTGGAACGCACGGACAGCAAGATCAATTTCATCGAGGGCAAGCCGTACGTGATGCAGAACGTGTTCAAGAGTCTTGACCCGAAAACGGGAAGGCCGGAAGTCGATCCTCAGCGGAAGCCGGGCACCGGCAAGCAGGCGGATTTCTGTCCGTCGCTTTGGGGCGGCAAGAACTGGCCCCCTATTGCGTTCAGTCCGAGGACCCGGATGATTTACATCCCGGCTAACAACAACCTCTGCATGACAGCCA
>QHWL01000674.1:2667-4042 GCA_003222555.1 Acidobacteriota bacterium
CCATATAGGTGAAGTGCAGGCATGGAACGTCGACACCGGCACGCGCGTGTGGACCCATACGTATGCGAAATCCCAGAACTGGGGGCCAATGCTCGCAACCGGCGGCGGTCTCGTCTTCACCGGCGGGACAAACGATCGCATGTTCCATGCGTTTGACGCGTCGAGCGGCAAGCTCTTGTGGGAGTTTCCCACCAACTCGGGCATCACGGGCCCGCCAACATCATTCATGATTGGCGGCAAGCAGTTCATTGCCGTGCAGGCGGGTTGGGGCATCGACTCGCGGGCCATGCAGGCCCGACTCAATGCGGCGTCGCCGGGCAACTTTCCCGAAGTGCCGGAGGGCGGCGCGATCTGGGTGTTTGGCATCAGGTAAAAGGCCGGAACCCGTGTGCTGCGCGGTGACGTCATGAGGAACAAGATCTGCAGGCCTGTCCTTTTCTCCGTTGTCATCAGTGCCTCAATCGTCAGCGGCTCGAGCTGTGCCGCTCCCGCACCCGCCGCGCCCACGGCCGCCTATGCGAAGAAGTTTCTCGACGACACCAACGAGACGATGAAGCGTCTGCTCATCGCGCAGAATCAGGCCGGGTGGATCGCGCAGACCTACATCACCGACGATACCGAGGCGCTCAGCGCGCGAGTGAATCTGGAGGTGACCGGCGCCGTCGCGCGCTTCGCCAAGGAGTCGACCCGGTTCGACAAAGTCGAAGTCCCCTCCGACGAGCGCCGCCAGCTCAACCTGCTCAAGCTCTCGCTCGTCATGGTCACGCCGTCCGATCCAAAGGAAGCCGAAGAGCTGACGACGATCATGGCGAGGCTGGAGGCCACCTACGGCAAAGGCAAGTGGTGCGACGACGGGAAGCCGGCGACCTGTCTCAACATCGACGAGATCACCAAGATCATGGCGACGTCTCGCGACGAAAAGCGGCTCCGCCAGGTCTGGGAAGGCTGGCACACCATCTCGCCGGTCATGAAGAAGGACTACGCTCGTTTCGTCGAGCTCTCCAACAAAGGCGCAAGGGAGCTGGGGTTTGCCGACACCGGCGCGATGTGGCGAGCGAAGTACGACATGCCCCCGGACGACTTCACGAAGGAGCTCGATCGGCTGTGGGACCAGGTCCGGCCGCTCTATCTCGAACTGCACGCGTACATGCGCATGAAGCTGCATCAGAAGTACGGCGCGTCGGCCCCCGCCAGCGGCCCCCTGCCCGCGCATCTGCTCGGCAACATCTGGGCGCAGGACTGGACGAACGTCTATCCGCTCGTGGCGCCGGCTGGCGCCGACCCGGGATACTCGCTCACCGACATTCTCAAGCGCCGGAAGACGGACCCGCTCGACATGGTCCGAACCGGCGAGCGTTTCTACACGTCCATTGGC
>QHWL01000102.1 GCA_003222555.1 Acidobacteriota bacterium
GCGCCACTTCCCGCGGTCGATGGTCTTTCACGACGAGCTCTATCAGATCAAAGACTTCTCACGCGAGAAAATCCGCGTGCTCGCTCACCTCGACGCGTCGAAGCTGGATCTAACACGCCCGCTGGTCCACCGCAAAGACGGCGACTTTCCGGCCGCATGGGCGAAGAGCTACGGCAAGGGGCGGGTGTTCTATTCGATTCTGGGGCACGACGCGAACGATTGGGACAATCCAGCCCTGTCGACGATGTACGTCGAAGCCATTCGCTGGGCGCTCGGGCTTGTCGACGCTGATGCGTCTCCCTTGGGTTCCCGCCGATAAGAGGCGATCGAATGATCAAACGAGCGGCGCGGCGATCGCAAAAAGGGTAGTGGAGCGCTAGACGGGGTCATTCTCTTCGTCGTCAGTGCGTGCGCGGTGAAAGGCTTGATGATCTGTTCGAGGTCGACCTCGCCCACCGCATCGTCCGGCACGAGCGCTCGGGGCGGGTACTTGGCCGGGGGGGCCGGCTTCGTCGCGTCGATGACCATGGCCGTCATCGGCCGCGCCGCCTTGGTGCCGTCGGGGAAGTACTCGTAGGCGGCAGGATTGAGTCCGCCGGGATTTGACCAGTCCGGAATGAGCAGAATGTCCTTTTCGGCGTGGCACCGGGTGCCGATGGCCCACATCACTTCGGGCTCGTTGAACACGTCGATGTCGTCGTCGACAAGGACTATGGTCTTGAAGTTCTCCGGTTCGGTCAGGAGAGCGGCGAACGCGGCCTTCTTGGCCTCGGTTTCGTTCGTCTTCTTGTAGGAGATGTAGCAGTGCATCCGCACGTGAGCCGGGACGTTGACATTGACGAGGCCCGGCACGGCCTGCTTGACGCGACGATACACGCTGCCCATCCGAGGCAGGCTGCCGAGCACGAGGTGCTCGCGATGGCCGGCGAACACGTCGTAGAAGATGGCGTCGCGGCGCATCGTGATGCACTGAACGTTGATATAGGGCTTGGGGCCCGACTCCGTGTAGTGGCCCGGCCACTCGGCGAATGGACCCTCGTCGGCGCGCGCGTTGGCTGGAATAACCCCTTCGATGACGATTTCGGCGCGGGCCGGAACGGGCAGGTCGCTCAGTTCGGCTTTTACCAGTTCGACGGGTTCCTGCATGAGCGAGCCCGCTTCTTCGTACTCGCCGCCGTAGCCCGGCAGCCGCGAGATGGATCCCATCACGACGGCGGGGTGGTGGCCGATCACGATCGCCACGGGCATGTCCTGACCCTTGTCCTCGTATTTCTGATGGATGTACGCTCCGTGGTGCCCTTTGATGAACCAGACACCGAGCTGATGAGGTCCCTGACGCTGGTGGCGGTAGAGCCCGACGTTTGCGATGCCAGAGTCCGAGTCGCGGCACACGAGAAAGGCGCCGGTCAGGTAAGGCCCGGCATCGAGGGCGTTGTGCGTGGGAATCGGCAGCACGTCGAGCGTGGCGTCCGCCCCCTTGAGCACGACGTTTTTAACAGGCGCGGTGGCGGTATCGACCATCACCGGGTTGATCGGTGTCGTCTGCCGTTCGCCGTAGAGCCTGACCATCTGCGCGACCGTCGTGCCGAGGCTCAGCGCGAGCCGTTCGTACGTCGCGGACAGATTGATCACGGCCGGCAGGCGCGAGTTGCGCACCTTCGGGAAGAATAGCGCCGGGTGCTTGCCCTCCTGCTCGAAGCGCGCGGCCACCGCGGTGATCCCGAATTTCGGCTCGACCTCCTTGTCGACAATCTTGATCTCGTTGGGATAGCGTTCCGCCACTTCTTCGATGAATGTGCGCAGGTCCTTCGGCAATGGCCCCTCCATCTACCCGACATCTACTGGAAGCATGAACTGGTCGCGACAACAGCCTTGAACGGCATATCGTCCCTCGAGATGCCAAGATGCCTCGCAAACCGATTCATGCCGTCAACAGTCGTCGGTGTGATCGACGCGTCATAGTACGGCAAGTCGCGGCAGATCAGCACCATGGACGGCGCGAGCTCGCCAATTATCGGCTGACCGCCGATTACGCTGGCAAGGGTTTGCCGAGTGTTTCCGGGAGAAACGGCGTCGCCGCGATTCCCACCAGATAGACGAGCGCCAACGCCATCGCCGCCTGACCGTACCCGCCAAACTGCACGATCATGGTCCCGGCCAGCAAGGGACCGAGGAACGCGATGAAGCGCGGTCCGTTGAACACGAAGGCGAGCGCCGTGGCGCGCATTCGCGTCGGATAGAGCTCCGGCAGCCACGCCGGCATCCACGTGTACTGGCCATTGCTGAAGAACGCGTTCACGCAGGCCAGCACGAGCAGCGTGCTCAGATCGCGTGTCCAGAAGAACAGGACGGGCGTGAGGATCAACGCGAGGACGAAGAAGACGATCGTCACCGGCTTGCGTCCGTAGGCGTCGGCCAGGAAGCCAAGGCTCACGTACCCTGCGACCGAACCGAACGTGTAGGTCATGCCGGCATAGCTGGCCCATTGTTCCGGGGCGAGGCCGGACGCGGCGGCGATCCCGCCGACGAACGGCGGCACCCAGGTGGAAATGCCCCAGAAACCGACCGTCGTGGAGAGCGACATCAGAAACACGATGACGGTTTGGCTCCGCACGGTTCGATCCGTGAAGAGATCGAACAGCGTGAAGCGCGCCAGGGCCTGCTCAGGCGCCCCCAAGGCCTCCCCGCGATGTTGTCGGGACCGTACGGCCCGACGCCTGGCGTCGGTCTCTTCCCAAAGCCGCGATTCCGGAATTGAGCGCCGGATCCACAGCGTCAGCAGCGCCGGCAGTACGCCAAGCATGTACATGTAGCGCCAGGAACCCGGCCCGAGTGGGTTGACGAACAGCCACACCAGCGAGGCGATGAAGAAGCCGATGCCGAGCCCGCACTGCATCAGCCCAGCGCCCTTGCCGCGCGCGCGATCGGGCCAGAGCTCGGCGACCATCGAGGAGCCGGTCGCCCATTCGGATCCGATCGCAACCCCAACGAGGAAACGCAGGATCGCGAATGAGGGCCAGTTGAAGGAGAAGGCGCTTAGTCCCGTTGTCAACGAATACGCGAGCACCGCGATCAACATCATCCGCCGGCGACCCAGATAGTCCGCCAGGACACCGCCGACCATGCCGCCGATGCCCCATCCAAGCAGATTGATCGCGATAATGGTGCCCGCGTACGCCGGAATCTCTGGATAGCGCGAGGGCTCCAGCAGCTGCCGCAAGGCCGGCCCCACGGTCAGGATCAGGGCGTAGGTTTCGAATCCGTCGAACAGCCAGCCGAGATTCGAGGCAACCAGGGTGTTCCACTGAACTCGGCTGAGCGTGCGGTACCAGGCTGCATCGTTGCGAGCATCCAGCGTCGCCGTGTTTGCGGAGCGATGGGTTGGCAGGTTCGTCATAGTGAGCGGGCGAGAGGAAGACCCGCGCCGGAAACAGTCGACGACAATCGTCTGGTGCGCGCCCGTTCGCGTTGACGTCGCGCGCGCGCCGTCATTATGATGTGGGCTCGCGGCTCAACGCGAGCATGAAGTTGTCCGGCACGCCCACCATTGACGGGCGTCGCCTGAGTCGAGCAAGGCGCGACGTGAGCAACGGATGTGCGTCTCGAGAGCAGGGCAGCAGAAGAGGTTCATTGGGGCTGCGTTCCGGTACCACGACCGCTCAACCGGCGATCGTCGCGGCCGCGCTCGCCGAGCTCTTTCGCCGGGTTCCCGTCTCCGCGTAGCATCGAGCATTTCAGGCCAGCAGGAATGTCCCTACACACGTCTGGGGAGATCAGCGTCAACGTCGATCGGCAGACGGCGTTCGCGGTCGTGAAAGACCCGGACCGCCTCGCCCGCTGCATTCCGGGGTGCGAGAACCTTCAGGACCTTGGCTCCGACAAGTACTCGGCCGTCCTCACGAGCAAAATGGCCTTCCTGACGCTGCGCTTCAAGGTCGTCATCGATGTCATTCGGATGGACCCGCCCAGCGCCATCGAGGCCAGTATCACGGGCGACGCAATTGGGCTGACCGGACACGTGGTGGCCACGGCGAGCCTGGATCTGACCGACGCCGGTGAGCACCGCACGACCATCCGCTACGCCGCAGACGTTGGCCTGACGGGCAAGCTCGGCGGGTTGGGGCAGCCGGTCTTCCGGGCGACGAGCGCGCGCATTGCGAAGGAGTTCGGGGCCAACCTCAGAAGCGAAATCGACCGCGAAGGGGCGGCACGATCGGCATGAAAAGCTTTGATCTGGTGGAGCCGGGGACGCTCGAGGAAGCGGTCGCGCTGCTCGATCCCGAGGACGCAGGCGTCCGTGTCCTTGCCGGAGGAACCGCGTTGATGCTGATGATGAAGGCGCGGCTGTTTCAGCCCGCCCGCCTGATCAGCCTTCGTCGCCTGGACGGCGTGATGCGCGGTGTTCGCGAGGACGGGCGTGGAGGCCTGCGGATCGGCGCCCTCACAACGCTCGTGGAGCTCGAGCGTTCGGCCCTGGTGGCTGCGACGTTTCCGGTGCTGACGGGCGCGCTGCGGACGCTTTCCAACGTGCGCATTCGGAACGTGCGACCCTCGGTGGCCATCTTGCACACGGGGATCCCCACATGGACCTGCCGCCGATCCTGATTGCGCTCGGCGCGCGCGTGCGCACGGTCGGTCCGATCGGTGAGCGCTCGATCGACATGGCCGATCTGATCACTGGCTACTATCAGCTGGCCATTGCCAGAGACGAGTTGATCGTCGAGGTCCACGTGCCTGCCCAGCCGGCCAACGTATTCACGTCCTACGCGAAATACGCGGCGCTGTCGGCCGACGACTGGCCTTCGGTGGGGGTGGCGGTCTGGTGCCGCGCGGCCGGCGGCCGCATCGCCGACGCGCGCGTCGCCGTGAGCGCCGCGACCGACCGGCCGATGCGCCTATCTGGCGCCGAGGCGACCCTCGCGGGCGCCGAAGCCACCGAGGCTGCGTTTGCGAGGGCCGGCGACGCGGCGGCCCAGGAAGTCGAGCCACTGGCGGACATCCGCGGCAGCGCTGCCTACAAACGTGAAATGGTTCGGGTGTACGTACGTCGGGCGCTCGCCTCGGCGCTGCACCCGTTATCGCGGCTCGCGAGATAGCATGACGAAACTGGAGACGCAGGAGCTGGATCGGGACTCGCGGGCACCGTATCGCGAAGTCGGTCGATCCGTGCCCCGTCTCGAGGGTGCGGCAAAGGTCACCGGCAGCGCCGAGTACATCCACAACCTTCGTGTGCCCGGCATGCTGCACGGGAAGATCTGCCGCAGTTCCGTCGCGCACGGGCGCATCGTCGGGATCGATTCGAGTGCCGCGCTCGCCATCGAGGGCGTGCACGCCGTCATCACGATCGACGAGGTCCTGACGTTGGTGGCGAACCCGTACTACGGACCGGCCTTCCACGACCAGCCGATCCTCGCGCACGGAAAGGTCCGGCACGTCGGCGAACCAGTCGCCGTAGTGCTGGCCGCCGACCCGCACGTCGCCGAAGAGGCATCCAACCTCGTCGAGATCGCTTACGAGCCGATCGAGGCGGTATTCGACGAGGTCGCCGCCGCCCGGCCCGGCGCACCCGTCATTCACGACGTGCTCAAGCCGGCTGGAATGTTTACCGACCTCAAGTACCTCCAGGGCCGTTCAGGCACCAACGTCGCACTCGATGCACGCGTCCGCCGGGGGGATGTGGTCAGGGGCTTTGCCGAGTCAGACCGCATTTTCGAGCACACCTTTCGAAGCGGCAAGGTGATGCACGCCGCGTTCGAGCCGATCGTCTCGGTGGCCGAGATGAACGGTCACGACGAACTGACCATCCATTCCGCCACGCAGAGCCCGTCGTTCGTTCGCAGTGAGATCAGCCGCCTGCTGGGATGGCCCGAGAACCGCGTGCGCGTGCGCACGGCGTTTCTCGGAGGCGGGTTCGGCGCCAAGCTGTACATCAAGCTCGAAGCGCTCGTGGCCGTCTGCGCCCTGATCGTTCGCAAGCCGGTGCGGATCGCGCTGACCATGGACGAGCAGTTCTACACGATCACCAAGCACGGTGCGACCGTGCGCATCAAGACCGGCGTGAAGAACGACGGCCGCATGATCGCCCGTCAGGTCGAGACGTTCTGGAACGGCGGCGCGTATGCCGACATCGGCCCGCGGGTGACGCAGAAGTCGGGCTTTACCGCAGCCGGCCCCTACGACATCGAGCATGTCGCGCTCGATAACTTCGCGGTGTACACCAACGAGCCGCCGGCGGGCGCGTTGCGAGGGTTCGGCATCTCGCAAGTGTCGTGGGCCTATGAGCGGCAGGCCGACATCATTGCCAGAACACTCGGCATCGACCCGCTCGATTTTCGGAGGCGGAACATCCTGCGCGAGGGACGTCCGCACGTGACCGGCACGCGGATTTCCAACCTGGAAATTCCGGGCGTGCTGGACCTGCTTTCCGATCGCATGGAGTGGGACCGCCCCTTCGACCGGGGCACCGGAACCATCCGGCGCGGACGCGGACTCGCGCTCGGCCTGAAGGCCTGCATCTCGCCGACGACCTCGGTCGCGATCGTCCACGTGTATGGGGACGGGAGCTGTGCGGTGCACTGCGGCACCGTCGACATGGGGCAGGGCTCCGATACGGTGATGGCGCAGGTGGCGGGCGAGGTGCTGGGGATTCGCGCCGAATCCGTCCAGGTCTTGCACCCCGATACCAGTTCGACGCCGTACGATATGGGCACGCTCGGATCGCGGTCCACGTTCCACATGGGCCACGCCGTGCGGATGGCGGCGCTGAGCGTCCGCGCGCAGTTGCTGGAAATCGCCGGCCGCGCGTTCGGCGTCGATCCGACCGATCTCGCATGTTGTGATGCGGCGGTTGTGTGCGGCGATGGCAGGCGCCTGACGCTCCGCGAGCTCATGCTGGAGCGCTTCGCCATGCAGGCCGGCAACGTCGTCGGCGTCGGATCGTACGCGCCGTCCTACGAGAAGGCGAACCCCGAGACAGGGCAGTCCCCGGACATCACGCCCTTCTGGATGCTCGGCGGCGCGGGCGCCGAGATCGCCGTCGACATGGAGACCGGCCGCATCAACGTCACCAAGCTGGTGAACGTGGCGGACGTTGGCCGCGCTATCAACCCGTCCATTGTCGAGCGCCAGCTGATCGGGGCGGCGATCATGCAGGCGGGGTTCACACTCTTCGAGGAAATGATCCTCATCGACGGGCAGGTGCTGAACGCCAGCCTCGCCGACTACAAGATCCCGGGATTCCTCGATCTGCCCGAGGATCTGTCGGCCGCCTACGTTGAAATTCCCCACGAGAACGGACCGTTCGGCGCGAAAGGGGTCGGCGAAACGGGGGTGTTCAGTCCGGCGCCGGCGATCGCAAACGCGCTGTACGACGCGATCGGCGTCGTTGTCACCGATTTGCCGCTGACGCCGGAGCGCGTGCTCAGGGCGATTCGCAAGGCGGAAGGCCGACCGATGGAGGACGACTGATGAGTGGCGAACAGGGCAGGACGATTCCCTTCATGCTCAACGACCGGCCGGTGGTGGCCCGCGTGGCTGTGTACGAGACGGTGGTCGAAGTTCTTCAGCGCGAGTTCGGTCTGTTTGGCGCGCGCGAGAGCTGCGGGCAAGGACTGTGCGGGTGCTGCACGGTGGTCGTGAACGGGACGGCCGTGTCGGGCTGTCTGTATCTGGCCGTGCTCGTCGATGGCGCAGAAGTGGTCACGATTGAAGGACTCGCGACCGGAGGTTCGCTTCACCCGATTCAGCAGGCGTTCGTCGAAAAGAACGGCTTTCAATGCGGCTTCTGCACACCAGGGTTCATCCTGATGACGAAGGAGCTTCTAGCGCATTGTCCCCACCCGACAACCGACGAGATTCGCCACTACCTGTCAGGCAATCTCTGCCGCTGCGCTTCCTATCTGGATATCGTAGAGGCGGTCAAGATGGCTGCAGAGGCAGGAGGAAGCACCGATCGCGGCTGAAATCTGAACGCGCGGCCGCTACGCGCCGAGATTGGGCAACTGGTCGGCACTCGCCCAAAAGGCATGATGCGCCCCGGCCTTCGTTCGCATTGGAATCTCTCCTTATTGCGCCTGACGGAGTGGCCAAGGCGCTTGAGGAGCGCGGCTTCGAGTCGGTGTGGTTCCGCGGCACGCGCCAGTACGACGTGAGCCTGTGGATCGACGGCCCCAGCCAGCCGTATGTTAAACTGGTCAACGACTGGTCGATTTGGAGAGAGGGCGATGGCCAAAGTGAGTGCGTTCGAGGCAAAGACCCACTTCGGAGAGCTGCTGGACCGCGTCTCTAAGGGGGAAGAGGTCGTGATTACGCGCCACGACAAGCCGGTCGCGCGACTGGTGCCGGAAGGTGCACAGCGGCTCGACGATGTCCAACGGACCGTGGCAGGGCTCCGTGAGCTGCAGCGACGGATCCGGCGACGGTCCAAGGCGAAGGTCTCCGACCGCGAGGCCCGCGCCGCAATCGAAGAAGGCAGGTTGTGACGCGGACGTTCATCGCGGACGCGTCCGTGGCTATCGGTTGGGTGCATCCCGGTCAAGCGACGACCCACACGGCCGCAATGTTGGATGCCA
>QHWL01000103.1:0-200 GCA_003222555.1 Acidobacteriota bacterium
AACGGCGAATGCGGTGCGATGGACAACCAGAACTTCGGCAGGGAAGTCTTTACGCGTGTTTTCGATCCCAATTTCATCAATGGCTGGGGGAAACGCCCCTACAACTGGGAGCTTGGCGTATCCGTGCAACAGGAGGTGGCGACGCGTCTCGGGGTCACGGTCGGCTATTTCCGCCGGTGGTTCGGGAACTTCTACACCCT
>QHWL01000103.1:299-8463 GCA_003222555.1 Acidobacteriota bacterium
AGCGGTTTGTATAACGTCATCCCCAGCAAGGTCGGGCAAGTCCAGGAATTCGCGCAGCTGACCAGCAACTTCGCCGACGCGATCGAAAACTGGAACGGCGTGGATGTCGCCGTCAATGCGCGGCTGCGGAACGGGATAACGGTGGAAGGAGGCACGAGCACGGGACGCAGGCTCCAAGACAACTGCGCCGTTCGGGCGGTGTTGCCGGAAACCTACCCGTGGGCGAGCATCATTCTGACACAAACTACGCGAGGCACGACGACGGCGGGACTGGTCAGCCCGTATTGCCGGATCGTCGAGCCGTTCAAGACCTCAATCCGAGGCTTGGCGACGTACGTCGTTCCGAAGGTGGATATCCAGTTGAGCGGGACGTGGCGGAGCGACCCTGGAATCGACCTGAGGGCGGACTACGTCGTGACGAATGCCGTGGCGGCGCCGTCGCTCGGCCGCAACCTCTCGTCGGGGAACGTCACGGTCAACCTGATACCGCCAGCCACGTTCTATTCGGATCGTCGCAACAACCTCGATTTCCGTGTCGCGAAGATCTTCCGCCACGGCCGGACGCGCACGCAAGTGGGGATCGACATCTACAACGTCACGAACTCCGACAGCGTCACCACCTTCAACCAAAATTACGTGCCGAACGGCGCATGGCTGACACCAACGGGCATCCAGCCCGCGCGATACGTGAAGCTCAATACGCAGATCGATTTCTAGCTCGCGTGTCCTCAAAGATCACACCACGTGGTGCTGGGCGCAGGCTTGAGCATCATGACGCAGACGGTCCAACCCAAAGGCGGGATCTGGCCATTGGATTCACTTCTTCCTTGACGCCTCTTCTGCGTTCTCTTGGGCTCGAGCTCCAGCGAGGATGCCCTTCAAGGCATAATTCCCCTCATGGCACGCGTACTCAAAGAGTTGACTCCGAGACTTCGTCAGGGGAAACGAGGCTGTCCAGGGGCTCGTCCACGTCGTCGAATCGTCGACCGTGAATTCGTAGTCGATCGTGTCCGGGTCGACGCGCGTGAAGCGTTCGACCAGGTGCGTGTTCGCGCCGGAGCCTCTGAGGCTCGTTTCGCGGAAGAAATTGCGAGTGTCGACGACCAGCGTATTGCCCTCCCACCGGCCACGCGAGTCTCCCGCCCATGGACGGAGTTGTTGTGTGAGATGCGGACGCCCGTCGAGCGGGACGATGCGAGCGTTGTGGTTCATCTCGTTGTGAATCACCACGTATTCCGGAGACTGGAAAATCTGGACATTATTGTTGTACGCGCCGGGCACCATTGGCGGCCCGGAGTTGAATCCGAGGATACAGCGGTCGGTCACGCTCCGATCCTCCCATGAATCGGCGTGAGGATGTCCTCCCGGCAATTGGTCTTCACGCTGAGCCACCGCGAGGGCGTCTTGTCTTTTCTGCGCCTCCGGCGTCAAAGGAGGAATTCTCCCATCCGCCGGATCCACAATCAGCGAAGTTCGCCTGGTCCCTACGACCTTCGATCCCCGGTCGTACCAAAACTCATTGTAGGGAACAACCGCGCCTGGCGGGTAGATAGAGCCGCCCTTCTCTGGATCGATAAGATCGCGATTCTCGCGTCGATTGTGTTCGACCTCAAATTCCGCCGCTTCCTCTGCCGTAAGAACCTGCTTCCCGGCCAGCTCTTTGGGTCGTTCCATGGGCGTAATCGTGGCGAATTCCCACACTCCCTGCAGATCCGGCTGGCCGTCCGATGTACGGGGCGGCGTCCATTTCTTCGCCCCGGCCGACGCCTTCGCCGCAGATGCCGGGCCCTGGCCCGCGACGGATATCGGCGCCGTCGACGCGACGGCAATCACCACCGCCAGCGCACCGATTGACGAGAGAAATTGACGACCCATTTCAGCCTCCTCCACTTACGTGTTGACTCGAACACGGACTGATCCAACAGCAGCGCTTGGATGAACCAGTCGCACATCCCCTATGGTAGTGCGTCCGCTCGTCGACGTCCTCAAAAGTTAAGTCGCTGGCGACGATTCGCGGCCCCGCTGTGTTTTCGTCGCACCGCCATAGTGAGTTCAGTGGACGATCTGCTTGACGGGGTGCTTTGATCGTGATAAACCCCAAACCCACTTGTGAGGTCGGTGATGAGACTTGGACCTTCCCGGTGCACGAGAATCCTGCTCACGGCTAGGACGGTATTGAGGCGGTTATTGGTCCTCTCCTGTGTGCTGCTGTCATCGGCTGCGTGGGCGCAGCAGGCGAGCGGCATCGCCGGAGTGGTCAGAGATACGTCGGGCGGGGTGCTGCCTGGCGTGACGGTGGAAGCCGCCAGTCCGGCCTTGATCGAAAAGGTCCGCTCCGTCGTGACGGACGGCGAGGGGCGCTTCAACATCGTCGACCTGCGCCCCGGCACGTACGTGGTGACCTTCAGTCTGACGGGCTTCAACACGTTCAAGCGAGACGGGATCGCACTGACCGCGGGGTTTACGGCGACCGTGAACGCCGACATGCAGGTCGGTGCCCTTGCAGAGACGATCACGGTGACCGGAGCGGCTCCGTTGGTCGATACGCAGAACGTCAGCCAGCAGAAAGTGGTTTCGGCCGAGCTGCTCACGGCGCTGCCGACCGCTTCGAAGGCCATACAAAATCTCGTCACGCTCACCCCTGGGATGAACGGAACCGCAGATGTCGGCGGCTCTTCGGGCCTCTACAGATCAAACGGTCCGCGTGCAGCCACGTTCCATGGCAAGGCCGGCGTCAAAGTGTTGTATGACGGCATGAACATCCTGTCCTCCGGCGGGACGGGTGTTTCAAATGGCTACCTCCCCAACCCGGCCTTCGCGGAGGAATCGACTGTGGAAACCGGCGGCATCTCGGCCGAGAACAGCGGCGCCGGCATCGTGATCAACCAGATTCCCAAGACGGGCGCCAACACGTTCACGTTCACCGCCTCCATCCTGGCTACCGGCACCGGCCTGCAGAGCGACAACGTGACTGACGAACTGCGCGACCGTGGCCTGACGACCACGAGCAAGGTCGTTCACCTCTATGATGGCAACGTGACGGTAGGCGGTCCGTTCAAGCAGGACCGGCTGTGGTTCTTCATCGCGGGCCGGATGGCGGGCAACCAGAATACGGTGGTCAACGTGTTCTTCAACAAGACGCCGCACTCGCCGTTCTATACCCCCGACCCGGATCGGCCGGGATACCGGAAAGAGTGGCTCAAGAGCCTGGGCAGCCGGTTGACGTGGCAGACGACGCAGAAAACCAAGGTGAGCGGCGTCGCCGATTTCCAGGGATTCTTCAATCGTGGGCGAGGGGAATTTGCCGATCCGGTGTCGGCCGCCAGCGCATATAACCTCTCACCCCAGGGGCTGTTTCAAATCACCTTGAACTCGGTGAGGACCAGCAAGCTCTTGCTCGAAGCCGGCGGGTCGTTCACGGAAAACCGTTGGCCCTATCCAAGCCCGGGCGACCGCTTCATGCGCGTGAACCCGGACGATATCAACATCCTCGAGTTGTCGACCAACTTCCAGTACAACGCGAAGCAGTTCTACACCAATGTCACCGACCAATTCCGCGCCGCCGAGCGGTTTTCGGTGGCCTACGTCACCGGGTCCCATGCCTTCAAGGGAGGGGTTCAGGTGGAGCAGGGCATCAACAATCAGGACCAGGTCGTCCACGGCAATGTGAACTACGCATTCTTGTCCGGCGTCCCGAACCGCATCACGGAGTATGCGACACCGTATCTCACAAAGAACAGAGTGAAGGCGGATCTCGGGCTCTACATTCAGGATCAGTGGACCCTCAAGCGCCTGACGTTCAATTACGGCCTGCGGTTTGACTCTCTGAACGGAGGCGTGCCCGCGCAGCACCTGGCCGCCACGCAATTCGTGCCGGTGGCCAGGGACTTCGCGCCGGTCTCCGGCCTCCCCCGGTGGACCGATCTGGAGCCGCGGATGGGCATGTCGTACAACCTGTTCGGCAACGGCCGGACCGCGCTCAAAGTGTCGCTGGGCCGGTACGTCGAGCAGATGGGGGCCGGCATCGCCAACGACAACAACCCGATCGTGGCCTCGGTACTCACCGTCACCCGCACGTGGAACGACGCCAACCGAAATTACAGTCCGGACTGCGACTTGACCAACGCTGCCGCAAACGGCGAATGCGGGGCGCTCAGCAACGTGAACTTCGGTAAGAACAACCCCAATGCCAGTCGCTATTCAGATGCTGTGCTCCACGGCTTCGGCGTGCGCAACTACGCCTGGGATTTCGGAACAGAAGTGCAGCATCAGATTCATCCCGCGTTGTCGGTGAGCGGCGGCTATTACCGAAACTGGGCTGGCAACTTCCGAGTGCAGAATAACCTGGCGGTGACTCCCGCGGACTACGATCCGTACTGCGTCAAGGCGCCGGTCGATGCACGGCTGCCGGGGGGCGGCGGTTACCAAGTGTGCGGGCTATACGACGTCGCACCCGCGAAGTTCGGCCTGGGCAACCTCCTGACAACCTCAGCGTCGGACTATGTAGCCCAGACCCAGACCTACGGGTCGCCGTTCAGAGTCAACTGCGGTTCCCCAGGCTCGCTGGCAGGCGTCGCCCTCAGAGGGAACGGGACCACCTGCGGGAGATCGGACTTCTTTGGCGTCGGCTTCAACACGCGGTTCGGCAGGGGCATTCAGCTCGGCGGCGGCGTGGACACCGGGCGTACGGTGACCGACAACTGCCTGGTGATCGATTCCCCGCAGCAACTGCTCAACTGCCATGTCGTGACGCCGTTCAAGGCCCAGACGCAGATCAAGGCGTTCGGGACCTACCCGTTGCCGGCCGACTTCTCCTTGAGCGCCACGTTCCAGAACTTGTCGGGGGCACCTTACGAGGCGAACTACCCGGCGTCCAACGCCGAGATCGCGCCATCACTAGGGCGCAACCTGGCGGCGTGCGGGACCGGAGCCACGTGTACGGCCACGACCACGGTTCCGGTTCCGCTGATCCCACCGATGACGGTGTTCCTCCCCCGGCGCACGCAACTCGACTTGCGGCTGACGAAGACCGTGAGACTGGGTCCAAAGGCCCGCCTGCAAGCGAATGTCGACATCTACAATGCGCTGAATGGCAGTAGCCTTATCGCGGCCAATAGCACGTACGGCCCAAGATGGCTCCAACCCGCTTCGGACAACGCGATCGGCGGGGTCGATCCGATTCTGCCGGGCCGCCTGTTCCAGTTCGGAGGCCGGATGACTTTCTAGCGGCTATCGGGTCGGCCCCGCCCGCCGATACTCGGTGGCCTGATAGTGGGCATTAAGGCTCGGGTCGGTGTCAGAATCCGATCGCGAGGTTGATTCGCAAAATGCGCGGACTGAGGTTCTGCGCTAGCGCGTAGAAGCCGGTCTGCCCGGGTGACGCCGCGTTCCGGTTGCGAACCAGCTCAGTGTTCGAGTTGAACCCGTTGAACAGGTCGCCGGCGATTTCGGCATTCATGTGCTGGAACGTGATCGTTTTCGACAGTCGGAGGTCCAGATCCCACAGGTTCGGGAGCCGGAACGTGTCGAGCGCCGGGCTGATGATCACACGAGGACTACCGTCGCGGCCCAACGCCGCAGTCCTGTAAACGGGGAACGGATACCCCTGCCGGCCGAACAGGTTGCCGCTGACCATGATGGCGTGCGGGAACTCGTACCCGGCATTGCCATTGAACTGCCATTTCCCGTGAATAAAGATGTCGCCGGCGCCGCTGCCCGAGCTGCGGACCACGAACGGACCTCCGTTCACCAAAGGTTCCGTGTCCCTGGGGGTTGGGTTGCCCAAGCCGTCCACGAGCACGTCGTAGCGCTCGGTCGGGTTGTTCCAGGCGGTGCCGATCCGCATCATCCAGTGATTCGACATCCGCTTGACCACCGAAGCCTCAATGCCCTGGTACTGGCTCCGATAGCCAGGGTAGTTGGTCTCGAACTGACCGTTCCCGCCGGCGGTCACCTTTGCCGCATCGGGGATGTAGGTCTGAACGCTGTACGACCCGCCAAGCGTCGGGAGCGTGCCGGTGAGAACCGGTCCGAGCAGATAATCCGACGCGACCAGATAACCGGTGGGCCCCGTACCGCGCCACGGCGTGAACCACTGATTGGCGCCCCAGTCGGTCGTACGCGTGAAGCTGTAGTTCACCTGGAGCCCTAAATTCGGCATGACCTCGCGATCCACACCGACGACGACCGATTGCGTCGTCGGCGCCTTCAGATTCGGATCGATCACGTTCGCCGACACGCCGGAC
Organism: Acidobacteriota bacterium; assembly: GCA_003222555.1. Taxonomy (GTDB): domain Bacteria; phylum Acidobacteriota; class Vicinamibacteria; order Vicinamibacterales; family CAVVIG01; genus JAHFUJ01. The sequence goes on from QHWL01000103.1 coordinate 6,545, forward strand.
GTGGGGGCGGCCGGGTTAAAGCCACCGAAGAAGCTGAGAAGGGTCGTCGTGTCGACCTCGTTGGCTTCTGCCAGGTGATTGCCGTTCAGGTCCTTCCACGGGTATTCCGCGTACCCAGCAGTCCCACTCGGGTTGCTGAACTGAAGCGTGTTGGTGTCCAACTGTCCCGCGTACCGGCTGTAGCTGGCGCGGAGGATCGGTTTGTGAGCCGCATCGAGAGCGTACGTCAGACCGGCACGTGGCGACACATTGTTCCAGGTAAACGGCGAGCCGTAGCCCGCGAACTGGATGCCGGGCACCAGGTTGGCGAACGCTTTGTTGGACTGCGTGTTGCTCGGCAACGAAGCGCCCCATTGGCGGTCGTAGCGGACGCCGACATCGATCGTCGCGCGACCCTTCGTGATCGTGTCTCCAACGTAAAAGTCTGCGTACCTCGTTTGATCGGTCCCGAGACCCTCGCGGTACACGCGCGCACGCGTGTCGGTAACGGAGTTTTCGAGCGCAAGGATCATGTTGCCGGGGTAAAGCGTACCTGCGGTCGCCTTCGTCTGGCGCCAGCCCCAGCCGAACTTGATCTCGTGGGACGCGCCGCCCCAGGCGTGGAAGGAATTGCCGTCGAGACTGACTGTGGTCTGCGGACGGATGTTGATGCCCTGGCGCGTCGATCCGTAGGAGCTGGCCGTCACGAAGCTTCGGCCGGCGTTCTGGTCCAATCCCCCGTTCGGAAAGAGCCCAAATCCAGTGTTGTAGTACGCATAGCGGCCCGACACGAACAGGTTCGAGCTGAAGATGTGGTTGTCCTCGAACTTCAGCAGACCATGCGGCCGCCCGTCCACGTAGAGACCTCCCTGCTCATACGTTGCAGTTGGCGCGTCGAACAGGATTCCGCCGTCGCCCGGCGAGCGTCCGTGCTTCTCCTTCGCGCCGAGGAACCACAGCACGTTGAACATGTCGCTCTTGGTGGCTTGCCAATTGCCTTTGATGTTGGTGGTCTTCAGGATCGTCCGGTCGACGATATTGCCGGCCGACCGAACCAGCCGGATGTCTTGATCGGACCAAGAGGCGTAGAACCACGCGTTGTCCTTCACGATCGGTCCGCCGAGCTCAAATCCGTAGTCCGCGATTTGTTTGTTGTGGTCTGCCGTGGCGCCCGTCACGGCCGGCGTACGGGTGCGGAGCTCATCGGGAACGTTCTCGGCTTCCAACCTGTCGTTCGTGAAAAATCCTCGTCCCCCCCCTTTGAGCATGTTCGTTCCGCGCTTGACCACAAAGTTCAGTCCCACGCCGCCTGTCGGCTGACGGATGTCCTGGCCGCTCGTCGCCACCTGAATCTCTTGGAAGTTGCTGTAGTTGAAGTAGGTTGGCGAAGCACCAATGGCTGCCATATCCGTGATCACGACCCCGTCCAGCGTCCACACTGCGTCGGCAGGCCGCGTGCCCTTTGACTGGAAGTTCGACTGCTGGCCGGTTTCGTTGCCGGCGATGTTGACGCGGTCGACCATCACGCCCGGCACCGTACGAAGCAGTGCCCACGGATCGCGGGACGTCGGAATCTCGTTGAGCTCGTCGGATGTAAAGTTGGTCGCCGTGCCCGTGGTTTTCGCGTCGACGATCGGCGACTCGCCGGTCACCGTTAGCGTTTCCGCGACCGCCGCCACCGACAAGGTGATTGGCAATTCCACGTTTCTGCCGACGACGACGATCAGATCTTCGCGGACCAGCGTGGAGAAGCCCGTGAGCGCATCGGTCAGCTTGTACCGGCCGGGCGCCAGATTGAGGAACCGAAACTCGCCCGTCGATTCCGTCGTGAAGGTTTGTGTCGCGTCGACCCCTTGCAACGTGACCAAGACCCCTGGCAGAACGCCGCCTTGTTCATCTTTGATGGTGCCGGTGATGTTGCCGCCCTGAAGTTGCGCAAA
>QHWL01000689.1 GCA_003222555.1 Acidobacteriota bacterium
CAGGATCCTTGTACATCGAGCGGTTGAATCAGCTCGACTTCCGAATCGGGAAGGTCTTCAAGTATGCCCGGACGCGGACGTCGGTGAATCTCGATATCTACAACGCCCTCAACGCGGACACGGTTCGGCAGGTGAACTTCTCTTATGCCGTGTTCGAGCGGCCTACGGGAATCCTGTTGGCTCGCTTTGCCAAGATTGGCGTGACCTTCGACTTCTGATGAACCCGAAACCTCTAGTCCTTCTCGTCGGAATGCTGGCCGTCGTTGGGGCGCGTCTGCCGGCGCAGCAGCGTCCGGCGCCGGCCGGCGGCGGCCAGCCGCCGAACTTCGCCAATGTCGAAGTGCACGTCCTGCCGGTCCAGGGCAACGTCTACATGCTGGTCGGCGCCGGTGGGAATGTGACGCTCCAAATCGGTGAGGATGGCGTGCTGCTCGTCGACACGTCAGTCGCCGAGATGAGCGACAAGATCGTGGCCGCCATCCGCAAGCTGACCGACAAGCCGATTCGTTACATCATCAACACGCACGCGCACCCGGATCACGTGGGTGGCAATCAGATCATCGGCCGGCAGGGGATCACGATTGCCGGCGGAGGCAACACCGGCTTCGTGAGCGATATCGGGGTGGGGGCGGCGATCCTCGCACACGAAAACGTGCTCAATCAGATGAGCGCGCCGACCGGAAGGCAGGCGGCGTATCCCTCGGCCGCGTGGCCGACTGACACCTTTTTCACCAAGAGGAAAGACCTGTTCTTCAACGGCGAAGCCATCGAGATCCTGCATCAGCCCAACGCGCACACCGACGGCGACGTGTTCGTGTTCTTCCGCCGCTCCGACGTTGTGAGCGCCGGCGACATCTTCGGGACCGAGACGTTTCCGGTCATCGACCACATGAGGAACGGCAGCATCAACGGCATCATCGACGCGCTGAACCGCCTGCTGGACATCACGATCCCGAAAGACAAGCAGGAAGGCGGCACCTACGTGATCCCGGGCCACGGCCGGCTGACCGACGAGGCCGACGTGCTCGAGTACCGGGACATGCTCACGATCATCCGCGACCGCGTTCAGGACATGGTCAAGAAAGGGATGACGCTCGAACAGGTCAAGGCCGCGAAGCCCACGCTCGATTACGACGCGCGGTACGGCGCGACTTCCGGCTTCTGGACCACCGAGATGTTCATTCAGGCCGTCTACGACGATTTGCGCAAGAAGAGCTGAGACATGATCTTCACGCTTTTGCTGGCCGTGCTGGCGCTTCAGGGGCAGGGTGCGCAGCCCGCGCAGCCGCCGCCGACGGCTCGACTACAGGCGCCGATTGATCTGACGGGCTACTGGGTCTCGGTGGTCACCGAAGACTGGCGCTGGCGGATGCTCACGCCGCCCAAGGGCGATTACTCGAGCCTGCCGCTCAACGATGAAGGCCGCAAAGTGGCCGACGGGTGGGATCCCGCCAAGGACGAGGCGAGCGGCAACGCGTGCAGGGCGTATGGGGGGGCGGCGATCATGCGCGTGCCCGGACGGCTGCACATCACTTGGCAGGACGACGTCACGTTGAAGATAGAGACGGATGCCGGCATGCAAACGCGGCTGCTCCACTTCGGCGCCGCGCAACCGCCGGCCGGCGACGCCGGGTGGCAGGGCTACTCGGTCGCGACGTGGGAGATCGCCGGCGCTCAGCGCGGCGCCGGGGGCGGCGGCGGCCAGCGTGGCGACGGCGCTGCGGAGGCCGCCGCGGGTCGTGGGCGCGGCGCGCCACCAGGGCCGCGGTTCGGCTCGCTGAAAGTCGTCACGACGCAGCTGAAACCCGGATACCTGCGGAAGAACGGCGTCCCGTACAGCGAGAACGCGGTGGTCACCGAGTACTTCGACCGCCACAACGAATCGAACGGCGATCA
>QHWL01000077.1 GCA_003222555.1 Acidobacteriota bacterium
AAGTGTCTTCGTCGCCGAGACCGACCAGGGGGTCACCGGGCTCGTGCTGCTCGGGCGCGGCGAGATGCGGTTTCATCCAAAGCCGGCGACAGAGAAAGGACAGTTGAAGATCTTCTGCGGCGCCGAGACGCTCGAATCGCGCTTCGACGCGGCGTTCATCCGCATCAACCCGGGCGACGTCAATCGGCTGGTTGCCGCCAGCCACCTCACCTCCAGAGCGGTCGACCCGCGGGAGCTGCGGCACGCCGACGATATCTTCCGGGAGGAGGCGCCCAAATCGTTCGGCCTCGAGCTGGGCGACCTCAGTCGCGAGGCGTGGTCGATGCTGCCGGCCGACGGCGATTTTCTTGCCGAGATCCGCACGCGCCGCTTCGACACGTTGACCTACGTGCGGCTGGCGGCTCAACCCGAAGACGTCAATCTGTTCGAGCGCAAGAAGCACCGCAATATCGCCCTGTATGCGTCGGAAGAGAACCTCGCGCGCCGGGGACGTTTCTACAATGAAGACGATCTGGCGGACTATGACATTCTCGACTACGACATCGACCTCACGATTTCACCAGATCGGCTGTGGCTCGACAGCCGCGCGCGCGTGCTCCTCAAAGTGCGATCGGCCGAGATCAACACACTCACGCTGCGGCTTGCCGATTCGCTCGTCGTGCAATCGATCGCCAGCGATCAGTTCGGCGGTCTGTTCGCTCTCCGCCTCAAGAACCAGAACAGCATCATCATCAAGCTGCCGACGCAGGTGCCGCGCGATACCGTGATGACCTTGACCGTTGTGTACTCCGGCCGGGTCGAGCCGCAAGTCAACGATCGCGAACTGCTGGCGTTCCAGCGGGGTCGCGACGTGCAGGTCGACGAGGCGAGGTTCGCGACCGAGCCGAGCTGGTTGTACAGCAGCCGTATCTTCTGGTATCCGCAGGCGCCCGTGACCGATTACGCGACCGCGAGGCTGCAGATCAACGTGCCGGCGTCGCTCGGGTGCGTCGCGAGCGGCGATCTCGCACCCGGATCGCCGACGCTGCTGCCCGTCAGGGACGGAGCGCCGGGCCGAAAGCTCTACATGTTTTCGGCCACGCAGCCGCTTCGCTATCTCGCGTTCGTGGTGAGCCGCTTCGTCCGGTCGGAGCCGATGACCCTCGCCTTCGACTTTCCGTCTCTTGGAGAGAACGTCGACCACCAAACGCCTGCGACGAGCGGGGTCTACTACAGCAGTCTGGATGTGTCGGTCGAGGCGAACCCGCGGCAGGCGCAGCTGACCCACGACCTAGAAGAGCGGACCGCCGATATCGCCCGGTTTTATGCGTCGCTCGTCGGCGATTGTCCGTACCCAAGTTTCACGATCGCGCTCGTCGAGAACGACCTGCCCGGGGGCCACAGCCCCGGCTACTTCGCCGCGCTCAATCAAACGCTGCCGACCTCGCCGTATGTGTGGCGTAACGATCCGGCGGCGTTCAGCAACTATCCGGAATTTTTCATCGCACACGAGCTGGCGCACCAGTGGTGGGGGCAGGCGGTCGGCTGGCGCAATTATCACGAGCAGTGGTTGAGCGAGGGGTTCGCTCAGTACTTTGCCGCGTTGTACGCGGAGCGCTATCGAGGCGGCGACGTGTTTGCCGGCGTGATGCGGCAGATGCGCAAATGGGGCATGGACGAGTCCGATCAGGGGCCCGTCTATCTCGGCTACCGCCTCGGTCACATCCGTGGCGAGAGCAAAGTGTTCCGGGCGCTCGCGTACAACAAGAGCGCCGCGGTCTTGCACATGCTGCGCAGGCTCGTCGGCGACGACGCGTTCTTCCGCGGCATCCGGCGCTTCTATCGGATGTCACGATTCCGCAAGGCCGGAACGGAAGACTTCAGGCTGGCCATGGAAGCGGAAACAGGATGGGAGCTCGAACGCTTTTTCGAACGATGGATTTATGGATCGACGCTGCCGCGGTTGCAGTTCAGCTACCGCGTGGAGGGAGGCGATGTCGTGCTTCACATCGAACAGGTCGGCGAGCTGTTCGACTTGCCCCTCACGGTCACGCTTCAATACGCGGACAGGAAGCCGGTCGATGTGATGATTCCGGTCACCGCGGGAACCGTCGAAAGACGGGTGGCGCTGGCCGGCTCGCTGCGTCGCGCCGACATCAGCAAGAACGACGGGACGATGGCGCAGGTGGTGAAGACTGAGCGGTTCTAGGAGGCTGCGCTATTGAAGGTAGATGGCGGCCACCCTCGGTTCGCCGCGCCTCTCGAAGGGCTCGAGCACCAAAATGAACCGCGTGCCCGAAACCTCGTAGGACCGAACCTCGCGCGGACCGAGCGGCCCGCGCTCCACGGTCGTCTTGATGAGGACGACGCCGGCATCGAGCCGCGCAACCGCGGCGTCGCCGCGATCGCCGACGCGGATTTCGTTCGCCTCGCCGAGCATGAGCTTCGGCACCGACACGGCCTCGGGCGGCACTCCGGCGCTCGTCGTGCTGGTTTGTTCCCCGCCGTCGGAGAATGCCTGCGGCGCGACGCGCAACTCGCGCACCACGAGCGATCCCACAACGAGCGTTGCCACCAGAAACGCCGCGGCAGCCAACCATTCTCCGCTGAAACGTAGCCGAGAGCCGGTCGCAGACATGACGGCCTCCTTGGACAGCGCTAGAACCTGGCGAACCTCCGACGGTGCTCAGCTTCGTCCTGGAGTCGTCGAACGACGAAGCGGGGATACGGTGAGCAACAGCGACGGGGCGACCCCGCGCGGCTGAGAATCGAGAAGACTGTAGGCGGGCGGCGCGCTGTTGTCAAATCTGCACGAGTCCCTGATATATTTGGGGTCGGGAGTCCCGACCCCCCGCTGTTTGTTCTCCTATGGATACCGTCACACTGACGATCGATGGCCGGCGGATCACGGTCGAAAAAGGCAAGACGGTCCTGCAGGCCGCGCTCGAACACAGCATTTCGATTCCGTACTACTGCTATCACCCTGGGATCGGCGTCGATGGATCGTGCCGGGTCTGCATCGTGAAAATCGAAAAAATGCCGAAGCTGCAGATTGCGTGCTCCACGGTGTGCGCCGACGGCCAGATTGTGAGCACGCAAACGCCCGATGTCGTCGAAGCGCGTGCCGGCATCTTCGAGTTCCTGTTGATCAATCATCCGCTCGACTGCCCCGTCTGCGACAAAGGCGGCGAGTGTCCCCTGCAGGATTACTCTTACACGTTCGGCCCCGATCAAAGCCGGATGGAGTTCGCGCGCCGCACGTTCGATGGCGAAGGGGTCAGGGCCGACGTCGACTTCGGGCCGACGCTGATGCTCAATCGCAACCGCTGCATCCTGTGCACGCGGTGCATCCGCTTCATGCGCGACATCGACGGCGACGCACAGATCAACATCATCGACCGAGGCTACGGCAGCGAGATCGCGACGTTCCAAGAAGAAGGCGTCCACTCGCTCATCTCCGGCAACTTGATGGACGTCTGCCCCGTCGGCGCGATCACGACGCGCGATTACCGCTTCAAGTCGCGGCCGTGGGACAACCCCGAGGCGGTCGACACGATTTGCACGCTCTGCTCCAAGGGCTGCAATACGACCGCGTGGCTCAGGGCGAAACCCGAGTGGGCGAAAGGTGCGAGCCTCATTCGATTCACGCCGCGCTTCAACCCCGACGTCAACGGTTATTGGATGTGCGACATCGGCCGCTTCGAGTACCACTGGGTTGAAAGCGAGGATCGCCTGCGGAGGCCGCTCGTCCGGGATGAACGCGGCGTCCAGCAACCAGCCTCCTGGAACGACGTTGTGTCGAGGCTGGGTGACCGGCTCGTACAAGCTCGAGAAGGCCTCCGCTTCTTGCTGTCGGCGCACGCGTCGAACGAAGAATTCTTCTTATTTAGCCGGCTCGCTGAGAAACTCGCCGTTGCCGAGAGCGCCCGCGGCCCGCGCGAGGATAGCGAGTCTTCGAGCGCCGCAGCGCGAGCGAGCGGGGGTGGAGCCCCGCGAGCAGTGAATAATGCCCGCGGCCCGCGCGAGGAGCCGGCGCCCCCAACGCAGCAACTGCGTTGGGGTGGCGAGCCGGGGCCCCCAACGCGGCAGCCGCGTTGGGGTGGCGATGTGCCGCTCATTTCCGTCGGCTGGCGGTATCGGCCGAAATCGCAGCCCGAGCCGGCGACGTTCAGGGTGCCGCCGGTCGACGCGCCAAACGTCAACGGCGCACGGAGCTTCGGGTTCGTCGGCGGCACGTTGGCCGATCAGGTCGCCCAAGCCGATCTATCCGCGATTCGGGCGGCTGTGGAAGCTGGCCAGGTGTCGGCACTCTTCGTGTTCGACCCCGGTCCCGAGGGCTCGATCGGGGACACCGAGTGGATTCTCAGGGCGCGCGCGCGCGGCGTGCTTCCGCTGCTCATCGTGCAGGGCGTGCTGCTCACCGACCTCGCTCGGGCGGCCGACTTCGTGCTGCCCGGGGCATCGTGGGTCGAAAAGGAAGCGTCTTACATGAACGACCAGGGCCGGCTTCAGGGGGTGAGCCGCGCGATTCCGCTACCCGGCGAAGCGATCGAAGACTGGGAGATTCTGGTGAAGGTGAGCGTCGCGCTCGGCGTACCGCTCGATTACACCAATGCCGCGCACATCCGAGCCGACATCGCGACGCGATTTGATGACCGGAAAGGATTCGAAGGCCTGGCCACGCTCGAGTTCGGACGCCCGGTCGCGGCCCAAAACTGGCTGCAGGCCTCCAATCCGTCGGAACGTTGGAAGTGGGACTTCATGTTCCAGGATTTGCCGCCCGTGAAGGGCGCGGTCGACCCCTTGGCGGTCCCGATGCCCGCCGGAGTGATTCCATTAAGAGAAGTGAAGTAGCACGGGTTTTGAGATTGTGAGCAAATCACGTTCAACGCAGAGACCGCTGAGGCCGCAGAAAAGAAAATGGCGAAGCATTTCTCGGCGTGCCTGCGAGCTCTGCGTTCAAACGTCGTGCTGTTTTCGCAACCTCGTTAGATCTCCATACATGACGCAAACACGCATGCGACGGCCCGGCCTGTTGTTGATAGCCGCGTTCGTTACGCTTCCCCGCGTCGCCGACGCCCAGCTGCGCACCGTCAAGGCGGAGCTCACGCCCATCGTCGAAAGCGACGGCGTCCACGCGGGCACCACAATCCGGGCAGCGCTGCAGGTCCGCCTTCCCAACGGCTTCCACGTCCAATCGAACAAACCGCGGGATCCATTGCTCATCCCGACGGTCGTGACGGTCGATGCACCGGCAGGCGTTTCGGCAACCGAGATCGTTTTTCCGGCGCCAACCGACTTGAAACAGATCGGGCAGTCGCAGCCGCTGGCCGTCTTCGAGGAGGAATTTGCAATCGGTGTCCGCCTGGAACTCGCCGGCAAGCTTCAATCCGGCGAGATCGTCGTGCCCGTCCGCCTCCGCTATCAGGCGTGCGACGAAACGATATGCTACGGACCGGCAACGGCGGACGCTCGTTGGAGTCTGCGGATCGTCCCTGCGAGCGCCAAGGTGGGTGCCACGCACCTCGACGTGATCGATCGGATCGCGTTCGGTCACGGCGAAAAACCGACCGAGGCGGCGGTAACCGCCGTGCCCCGCGCGGCAGCACCGGCTGGCACCGATAGGGGCCTCGCCGAGCTCGACGATTTCACGGTGCTCGCGACGACCGGCGGCTACCAGGGAGCCAGCGACTTTCTGCGGTTCATTCACGACGCCGAAACCGGAGTGACGCAGGCCGGGCTGTTCGAAGGACGCGGACCGCTGGCAATCTTGCTGATCGTGTTCCTCGGCGGCTTGGCGTTGAACCTCACGCCATGCGTGCTGCCGATGATCCCCATCAACCTGGCCATCATCGGCGCCGGCGCGCAGGCGGGGTCGCGCAGCCGCGGGTTTCTGCTCGGGAGCGCGTACGGCGGCGCAATGGCTCTGGTTTACGGCGTTCTCGGGCTCGTCGTCATCCTCACCGCCGGCACTTTCGGAACCATCAACTCCTCGCCGTGGTTCAATGCCGGAATCGCGGTGCTCTTCGTCGCCCTCGGGCTGGCCATGTTCGACGTCATCCTGATCGATTTCTCGCGCTTCTCGAGCGGCTTCCGCACCGACGAAGGAAAACGGGGGACGTTCCTGCTGGCGTTCTCCATGGGCGCTGTTGCCGCGCTGCTCGCGGGGGCGTGCGTGGCTCCCGTCGTCATTCAAGTCGTGCTGTTCTCGAGCAACCTATATGCGACGGGAACGACGATCGCTCTCGCGCTGCCCTTCTGCCTCGGCGTCGGTATGGCGGTGCCCTGGCCGATCGCCGGCGCGAGCCTGGCGTCGCTTCCCAAGCCGGGCGTGTGGATGGTTCGCGTGAAACAGGCCTTTGGCGTGTTGATCCTCGGAACCGCCGTGTACTACGGGTATCTTGCGTACGATCTGTTCTCGAGCCGCTGGGTGGACGCCTCGGCAGTGACGTCGAGCGTCCAGGAAAAGCTGAAGGCCGGCTGGCACGCGTCGCTCGGTCAGGGGCTCTCGACCGCCCGGCGCGAGCAAAAGCCGGTGCTCATCGATTTGTGGGCGACGTGGTGCAAGAACTGCCTGACGATGGACAAGACGACGCTTGAAAATTCAGAGGTGACCTCGGCACTCGCCGGCTACGTTAAAATCAAGTTCCAGGCCGAGAACCCTGACGAGCAGCCCGTCAAGGTCGTCATGCAGCGCTTCAAGGCCGTCGGTCTGCCGACCTATGTCATCCTGCGGCCGAAAAGCACGACGCCCATATCTTGACAGACGGGTGATGGTTCGAAGTCACACTTTCAAATTCATCTCGCCTTCACTGACGGATCAGATGAAGGTGCCCAATCCCTGCACTACTGGTCACGCGGACAAGCCAACCGAGTGGGCCACCGCGGCTTTGAAGACGTGGCTGGAATTTTCGCCGTGGCGGGTCGGCCCATGACGCCGTGACTCGCTGCGAACGCAGGTGTGATACTCTGTCACCGTTCGAAACGCTCCTGAAAATTTGCGATGCGTTCACGTGTGGCGAGGCTGACCTGTGGGGCGGTTGCCTGGATCGCCCTCGGTGCCGCTGCGTTCTTCATCATTCAGTCCGAAAAACAGCTGGCGGAGGTCCGTGCTGCGGTCCGCGCCTTTGACGTGCGCGCGCGCGAAGCGACCGACGGCCTCGCCGATCTGCGCGCGTCGCAGCAAGCCTACGTCGCCGCCGGCCAGGGTGTGGCGTTCTGGATGCCTAAGGTCGCCACGACCCTCGATGCCGCGACGACAACCATCGCCTCGCTCCGTCAGATCGCCGAGAGCTCCGAGGCGCGATCGGCGCTCGACGAGGCGTGGCGCACGGTCGCCGAGTTCGGCGCCATCGACCAGCGCGCGCGCGACTACATCAAGACCGAACAGCAGTTGATGGCCGCCGACGTGGTGTTTGCGGAGGGCGGTGAGACGGCCGTGACGGCCGCGCGGCAGGTCGAAGCGGCGCGCGTCGCCGAGCATCAGGCGCTGGACGCGTCCGAAGCCGCCCGGCGCAAGCAGGAGGCGCTCGCGCTGGCCGCCGCTGCGGCGCTCGCGGCGCTGCTGATCATGCTGCTCGTTCCCGCTGCCAGGCTCGAGGCGTCCTCCACTGACTCGCTCGCGTCACCGGGGAGTGGTTGGCTGACCGAGGCGGCTCGAGCGGCTGGCGCGCCCGCCTCCGTTGGTGACGAGCCCTTGCCTCGTGCGAGCCCCAGCGACCCGGCACTGAGTGTGCCCTCGCGCCCCGCAGGGCCCGTGCTCAAAGCGGCCGCGCAGCTCTGCACCGACCTCGGGCGCGTGAGCGATCTGGACGAGCTTCGCGGGCTGGTTGCGCGCGCTGCCGATGTCATGGACGCGAGCGGCCTCGTCGTGTGGCTGGGCGACGCGGCCGGGGGCGATTTGCGGCCGGTGATCGCGCACGGCTACAGCAACCAAGTGCTCGCGCGGATGCCTGCCGTGCCGCGGTCGGCCGACAACGCGGCGGCCGCCGCGTATCGCATCGGGCAGCTCCAGATCGTCCTCGCGCGCCCCGGGTCGGCGAGTGGCGCCGTGGCGGCGCCGCTCTTGTCGTCGGCAGGCTGCATCGGCACGCTCTCCGCCGAGATTCGGGGCGGCGGCGAAACCTCGGACAGCGTGCAGGCCCTCGCCACCATCTTCGCCGCCCAGCTCGCCGGCGTCATCGCCACGACACCCGAAGCCAGCGAGCAGCGCACCGCGTCCCGCAGCGCGGGTCTAGCCTAAGCCTAGCCGCCTGAAAAGGCTCTACCACGGAGGACACAGAGACAAACGGAGCTACACGGCTACGTGCTTTTTGGTTCTCCGTGACCTCCGTCGTTTTGTTCCGTGGACTCCGTGGTAGCGCTTTTGTCCCGGGACCGTCGCCGCCGGAGGTCGACCGCTTA
>QHWL01000690.1:0-4016 GCA_003222555.1 Acidobacteriota bacterium
AGCCGGCGCTGCGGGCTGTTGCGCCACGGCGGAAAGCGACAGCAGCACGAGAACGGTTGCAAGAATGAGAGTGCGCATCTGGCCTCCTTGGCGCCTATTCTAGCTGAAGTCGCGCAACGTTCCGGTGGCTCAACGGTAACCGGCTCACCTCCACCCACCTACTTACCCCCGGGCGCTGCGACGGTGATCTTCGTCGCGGTCGATAACGTGATCGCTCGCACAATTGTGTCGTCGTCCGCGTCTACCGTTCCCCTTCCTCGATCATGCCGGCCATCTCCAACAATGAGCGAAGCCTTCCAGTTGCACGCGGCACACATCATGCGCGCCTGAAACCATCGTGCTGTTCCCACGTACGTGCACGCGCGAAATGGTCGCGCGTTTCGTCGCCCTGTCTCTTGTGCTGTGCCTGTACCCGATTTCAACAAGCGCCCAGAATCCGGCGGTCACGGTGAACGTCGACGCGGCCGCAAACCGCCGTCCTATCAATCCCAATATCTACGGGGTTGCGCATGCAACCACCGCCCAACTGAACGATTTGAACAGCCCGCGGCTCCGCCGCCGACCGACCCGTCAAAGGCGGCTTATATGTCGGCTAAGGACTTTGCCGCCGCCATCGCCAAGCAGCCAACCGACCGCAACGGGAACGTCCGGATCTTCAACCTTGCGCCGTATAACGTCGGTGTCGAGCATCGCATGCCCGGCATGCAGGGGGCGGCGGTTCACGATCATGACGCGGAGTTGTTTTACATCATCGATGGAGCCGCGACGATAGTGACCGGCGGCAAGCTCGTCAATCCCACACGTCCCAATGCCAACAACAGCGCCGGCACCGCTATCGAGGGTGGCGTTTCTCAGGCGCTCGCCAAGGGCGACTTCGTCCTCGTCCCCGAGGGCGTGCCGCACTGGTTCAGCGAGATCAAAGGATCGTTGACGCAGATAGCGCTGCATCTGCCGCGATCAGCGGCGCAATAGTATTCGACCGACGGCATTACGCACGGCGGCCGGCGACGCGGCTCAGGCGTCACGCGTCAGAATGAGCGCCGCGTTGGCCGGTATCCGGATACGCGCAGCAAACGGGTAGTCGTGGCGCCCTGGCTGATTGGCGACGACTGTGCCGGCGTTTCCGGCGACCCATTCGTTCGGGTTCCCGCCAGTGCCCGGGCCACGGTAGGTCCACCGGATAGTCATCGAGTGTCCGCTCGTTCAGGCTCGCGACGACCACCACGTCGCGGCCTTCGCCCTCGACCCATCGATGCAAGACAATGATCCGGTCGTGGTTGTGCACCTGCGGCACGCGGACGCCTTCGCCACATAGGGCCGGACGTGACCGGCGCACCCATGCCAGATCCCGGACGAAGCGCTGGAAGTCGCGCATGTGACGGTCGCTCTTGAGGCCGTCCCACCACACCAGAAATTGCGGCCAGTTCGACACGTCGTCACACCACGGCTTGTCCTCGAGAATTTCCTGGCCCATGAAGAGCATCGGAATACCGGGGGCGGTCATCAGAAGGACGGTGGCGACGCGCGCGCGACTGCGCGCGTACCACGACCGCGCATTGGAGGGATCGGCACGTCGCGCCATGCGAAGATCTCGCGGCTTTTGGTCCCACACGTCCCAGAGCACGATGTCGTGGTTCTCCAGGTGCTGTACCGAGCGCCAGGCGGCGGGGTAGGCTGGCGGGGGATAGAAGGCGTCTCGCAGGCGGTCGAGGCTCACCTGTGCGTCGGCGCCGCCGCAAACCTCGGCAAGCGTCGCGCGCAGTTGGTTGCGCAGCCGATCGTCGATGGCCGCGTCGAAGCCGAGTCCTCCCGAGTGGGGCGGAGTCACCGGCAGTGCACGGTCCCAGCCCCAGTACTCCGCGATCTGAATGGTCTCCGGGCGGACATACCTAACGGTCTCAGTGAGGTTACGGCAGAACTCCGTGCCTCCGTGGCTGTGAATGACCGTGACTTCATCGTGTCGGCCGCCGTCGATGTGGTATTCGTTCAGGCAGAACACGGCGTTGTCGATCAGGAACTGTCGTACGGGCGCCTGCCAATACGCGAAGATCATCCCACCTGCCCACTTTTGGTCGGTGAAATACAAGCTCCGGTTGGCGTCGCCCCACGGCTGACGGTCGTAGAACCACAGGTCGCGGTCGCCGAAATCGCCGCCCGCGTGGTTGTAGACAAGATCGAAGATTACGGCGAGGCCATTCAAGTGGCAGATGTCGACGAGACACTTGAGCTGGTTGGGGCCGGACTGGAGGTCCGCCAGTTGCAGTGCTGACAGGCCAGAGGCCGCCAGCATCCCGTTCACTTCAGCGAGGTAGCGCACCAGTTCGTCGACATCGTCGACCTGGTACGCTGTTTCCGGCGAAAAGAAATCGAGACCGGCGTACCCGAGACCCTGATGGTGAGCGAACTCCTGGATAGGCAGCAATTGGATTGCGTTGATCCCCAGATCGCGCAAATAAGGAATCCGCTCGATCACATCCAGAAAGCGGCCGTATCGCTGCCGCCGCTGGTCCCGCCCCTGAGCATCGACGGCCCAGAACACCCCCACGTGAAGCTGATAGATGACGAGCTCATGAAACGCCGGCGGCCGCCACCCCACATCGTGCCACGGGTATGTCTGTGAATCGCGAACGAGACACGGGCAACCGGGAAACTCTGGAGCGGCCGCGAGCTCTCTTGCGTACGGGTCTCGTTTGAAACCTTCGGAACCACCCTCGGGTCCCCGCACCCAGAACAAGTACGGGTCGCCATCTCGCAGACCGGGCACGAACCCCGCCCACGTGCCGTCGCCCAAAGGGATCAACCGGTCGGAGATGCCGGGTGTCCACCTCGACCACTGATTGGTCGCTGCGGCGTCCGTAACGACATAGACATCTCGCGCGCTGGGTGCCCATGTCCGAAAGATCGCACCGCCCTGTGACAAGGTGGCGCCCATCGGCGAGCTGGTGCTGACATGCTGTTGCAGTACTGGCATGAATATCAGGCGGACCGGTTCTCACGAAGGCACGAAGAACCACGAAGATCACGAAGAATGATTTTACAATAGCGCGATGCGAATCAATCGTTTCCGCGTACGGCACGGAGATCGGGCGGCATTGAAGCGCCATCGTCCAGATGACAAGGGACACTTCAAGACCAGAGAAGTCGCCCTCGAACAGCTGGAAAAGGGCATCGAGCGACTGGAAGCCCGCCAGAAGCTGCTCTATGCGCAAAACGAATACGCACTGCTGCTGATATTCCAGGGGATGGATGCGGCTGGCAAGGACAGCGCCATCAAACACGTCATGTCGGGCATCAATCCGCAGGGAACCGAAGTGCATTCATTCAAGGCCCCCTCGACTGAGGAACTGAGCCACGACTATCTTTGGCGGGGGGTGAAGGCGCTTCCGGGACGCGGATCGTATTACGAGGAGGTGCTGGTGGTGCGGGTTCACCCGGAACTCCTCGTGTCGCAGCGGCTGCCAGACTCCTGTGTGACGCCGCGCGTGTGGAGGGAGCGATTCGAGGATATCAACGCTTTCGAGCGTTATTTGTGGCGCAACGGCACGATTATTTTGAAGTTTTTTCTGTACATCTCCCGATCCGAACAGAGAAAGCGATTACTCGAGCGGCTCGATGATCCCTCTAAGAACTGGAAGTTTTCGGCCGGCGATTTGCTGGAGCGCGCGAAATGGCATAAGTACATGTCCGCCTATCGGGACGCGCTGGCGGCCACGAGTCACGACATCGCACCGTGGTATGTGATTCCCGCAGACCACAAATGGTTTGCCCATGTCGTGATCGCTGAGATCATCGTGAATGCACTCGATGACGCTGACTTGGCCTTTCCGAAGCTCACACCGAAGCAGCGTCAGGAACTCGTCGAGGCACGCCGACAATTACTCCGTGAGCGTTGACATCACGCCAGCGTGGGGCCCGGGACACCGCGCGGTCTGTCTTACGGCCGGCAAATACCGCGGGGCCGGCCAATAAGCTGCGCGTTGGTGGGGTGGGTCGGTCAGAGAGTTCTCACCAAATCG
>QHWL01000690.1:4030-5318 GCA_003222555.1 Acidobacteriota bacterium
TTCACCGGCCGAGTCTTCACCTCGTACCCCTTCCATCCCGTCGGCACGTAGTCGTCCCGCAAACGGCGCGGATCGAACCAGTCCTCGAGAGTTGCGACCGAACCATTGTGCTCGAACGGGCCGCGGTACCACACCCCTTTGAGTGAAGGCACCTTGTAGTAGCCGGTCCCGCGCCGCGTCGTCATGGCCAGGCGGGGATCGGTTCCTACCGGAGTCGGCAGGATGTTGAAGCGCGTGCGGTGATCGTCTGGCACGGGGAACCCGTCGGCCGGCGTCAGCTTGTTGTTGGTATAAAGCGGCGGCGTGTGACACGTCGCACAGCGTTCGCGTAGGAAGACCTGCTCGCCTCGTGCAGCAAGTGCCGTGCGCCGGTTGGGGTTGGGCGGCGGTTTGAGCGAGTAAATATAAAGGGCGAGCGCGTAGAGCTGCTCATCGCTGTAACGAGCCGTGGCGACTTGAGCGAACACGCTGGGCGATCTCCCTAAATCGGCGGTTCCGGCCGGGACGAAATCGCCAAAATGCGAAAGCACGTCCATCCCCTGATTGAGCGCGGCGTAACGCATCAGGTCGCCGATGCTCCGATGCCGCACGAGCCCGGTGGCATCCAGGTAACGCCGCTCCTTGATCCCGATCAGATCGGGAAGCTTCGACGGGAAAAAGGGGCTTGTACCCTGACGCGCGAAGACGCCTGGGGGAATCGAGAAATGGACCGCCTCGATTTCCGCCGCCGAGAACCGGTCGAGCCGCGTGTCGGGAGCCGGCAGCCAGGGAACCGCGAACGCGGTTCGCTCTGCCTGTCGGACTTCGGCGAGAAATCGATTCTTGCTTTCAGCCTTCGCTGCACTGTCGGCCAGACCAAAGAACGTCACCTGCTCGATTGGGCGATTGCCCTGGGCGCCCCTGATGACGGTGCCGTCCGGCATGACGCGGTTATGACACTCCGCGCAAGAGACTTCGCCGGTTTCGAGCCTCCCTCGGTCACGAACGACGTAAAAAGTAAACGGGCTGATGCCGTTCCTGTCGTACAAGTCGCCCGTCGTCGCGATGAATGCACGCATGTCTTCGACGGTGGCCGTGTGTGCCCCGATGAAGATCGGAGCGTTGAACACGATTTCGCCCGCCTTGATCCAGTCGGCTTCGGTCGCGAGTCGCGGGCGGTGCGGGCCGTCATCCCAAAGAACGACCGGCTCTTGACGTCTGATCCATTCCCGATAGCCGCGCGGTTCTTTGTCCGGGTGATACTTGGGATAGGTCTTGTAGATGGGCCTTACCGGAATGCGGTAGTACT
>QHWL01000688.1:0-794 GCA_003222555.1 Acidobacteriota bacterium
TCAAGGGCCTTGGCGAGCTCACACCAGACGAACTCGCGTCGCTATTCGAGACGAGACAACGTATCGGTCGCAATCATTACGAGCTGGCGGAACACGCGTGGCTCGCCTTCCGAGCCCCGACGCCCGAAGCGCTCGATGCTCTCCGGCAAGGCGATACATCGGCGTTGCCGTTTCTAGCTCCAGCCCTGGACCGCTTCTTTCAGGAATATCCGTGGACACGTGACGGATTGTCACGGACCGAGCGCCGCCTGCTCGAGCTGGCGGATGGCGACGGCATCGCCTTGTGGAAGGCGTTCCCGCGCATGCATGACGGCGAGCAGGTGTACTACGTCACGGACGCTTCGCTGGCCGCGTTGGCCGAGACCCTCTCCTGCGCGGTGCCTCCGCTCCTGACGTTCGATCTATCGACCGTTGAAGAAGTCGCGTACTAAAGGGCCACGTGGCGCTCACCGACGCCGGCCGATCGGTGTTGTCAGGCGAACTCGATCGGGTCACGACCTGTGGGATCGATAGGTGGCTGGGTGGGGTGCATCTGCAGAGCGGCGGCCGGCTCTGGCGATGGGATGATGCGAGGCGGCGCGTAACCTGGCAATGGCGGCGCTGACAGACGATCATTCCTCATCTGCTTCGAGTGGCAAAGGGATGGTCTCATGCAGCCGCCTGCAGTTGCGAAAGTGGTCCAGAGTGCTGAGCCATTTCCCTAACGCAACCTGAGTCAGGAGCGGCTCGTCGCCGCCTTGACGGCGATTTTTGGCGTGCTCGCGGCGACGCTGGCGGCGCCCGGATTGTTCGGG
>QHWL01000688.1:808-2997 GCA_003222555.1 Acidobacteriota bacterium
ACGCACGACCGAGTTCGGCATTCGCACGGCACTCGGCGCCGAGTGATCCGACGTGATCGGCGACCTACTGCACGATGCGCTGTCGTCGCCGGCGGACTTGCCGTCGGCATTCCTGCGATGCTGGCCGCATCTCGTGTTCTCCGGAGTTTGTTGTTCGGTATCAGCGCCACTGACATCCCGACATTGACTGTGGCGGTCGCGATGCTCCTAACGATTGCCGTTGTCGCCGCCGGCGTGCCCGCGTGGCGCGAGCCGCGTCGATCCTGTTGTCGCGTTCAGACAGGAGTAGATCGGGGGCGTTCTCGGTCACGCTCCGTTTCGCTCTGCGACAACGCCAACAACGTCGCGACTTCGACGCATCCCGCCGGACGCTTTGAAACCGTGGAGAGTGTCAACACGTCAGCGGATCCCATGAGCGGGAACTGCCCCGGTCGCCGCTCGCGCTCGACGCAGTTTGATGGCCGGTGGTTCACTGCACAATTTCCTGCACAATCCCAGCCGCTGGCGGCTGACTCGCGGAATCATCAGCAATTCTTCGACAAGGCGTGGTGAGGTGGCCGCGAAGCTGCAATGGGAGACGTCGCGATTTCTGGCCGAATTCACGCAGGTAGCGGACCGAAAAACCGTCGCCTCCTGGCAGAAGCGCTTTGCACAAGTGCAGATTTCACGTATACTTACACGGATCGGTGAGGTGGCCGCAGGCTCAAGCGAAGTCAGACACTATCCAACTAGCTTGCGTTGGCTCCTGTAATCGCGCGATACCTTCGCGGAATTCCTACCAACGAAGCAAGGACTTGATGGACCTGGTGCAAACGATGGTTCTTTCATCATTTGCGCCGGATGGAGCCGATCACGCGTTCGATGTACGCCCGTTGCCACGGTGAGTTCGGTGCAGCCTCTTCGGAACTTTCGTGAGGCCATAACGGCAGAGCCTGTTTGCACGCAGAATGTGAGAGCGTGCAGCGGCTGGCCGTTTTCGAGTTCCGCGTCAGGTATGGTTGCGTAGCGAGTCCGTCAGGACGTCCGCTTGACGACGATGATGCTGATGTCGTCAACCGGCGCGTTGAACGTCAGCAGGTCTTCCCTCACCGCTTTGAAGATGTCCGCCGCGCGTTGATGCTTCACCTGGCGAAGCACCTGCTCAAGTCGGGCCGGGAAATAAGATTCGTGGCCCCTGCAGTGCTCCACCAGCCCGTCGGTGTGCAGCAGCAAAATATCACCGGCGCCCATGAGCAACCATTCGTTCATCTCGTAACGGTCTTTGAAGCCCAGGAGGCTCGTCGTCGTGTGACGGTCAATCACATGGAGCGACGGCAGCATCCCGACGGGTGGGAACGAGACGCACAGGAGTGGGCTGACCTCCATGAAGCGGTCGTGTTGGTGAGAGAAGACCGCCGGAAACGGTTGCCCGGCTGAGAGGAAGCGAAACCGCGCGTCTTCGGAAATCTCCCCGTAAATCAGCGACACGAACTTGTGCGCGCCAGACGACTGATAGAACCGCGTGTTCAGGTTCTCGAACAGGCGCTTGGTAATCTGGCCGAACCGGTCCAGTTCGTAGATCGCACCCAGCAGGAAGGCCTGATGCAGCATGGCCGCCAGCAACGCATCGGTCATGCGATGCCCGGAGACGTCCATGAGCGCAATGCCGGCCCTCCGTTGGCACCGTTGCAGATTTTCCACGATGTCCAGCCTGCCCTCAGTCGTCGCCTGCCTGATCCTGGCCTGGAGATCAAACCGCTGCTTGAAGTCCACGTAGGTAATGTGGTCGCCCCCCACCACGCCCCGGAGCGCGAGCGTACCCCCGTAGATGTCGATCCCGTTGAGCGTGGGAAGCTCTCCCGGTTGCGGCAGCAGATATGTCGCAATGTCCTCGAAATTGTCCAGCTCGCCCGTCAATTCCTGCAACAGGTCATCGGCATCTAAAGGCTGCATCGTCAATCCACACTCCTCAAGCCCGCGTACATGTTACAGGTTGACGCGGATGAACGTCAGACAAGCTTGCTTCCTATCTTGGGCGCCGCGCGTGACAACGCCGTTGCGGCGGCGGGCGAGCTATCGGACCTCGCCACACCTCTGAGCAAGGCAGCTGCCCTCACTCGCGCATCATCGCCGCGACGGCTCCATCCGTCTGATGCCGAAGGAGTCTGCTGACTTTAGGCAGTCGGGGCGGAGCGCACACGTCCGACCTG
>QHWL01000078.1:0-515 GCA_003222555.1 Acidobacteriota bacterium
AATCCGGCGTGTTTCCGCCGTGCGCGAGGCGTGGGTCATTCGGTTGGACGGGCCCGCCCGTACGTAGTGTCCGCCTTCAGAGCCTGTGAAACAATGCGACGTTTGAACGCAGAGCTCGCAGAGCACGCAGAGAAATCTTTAGGCATTTCTTCTCGGCGGCCTCCGCGGTCTCTGCGTTGAACGTGATTTGTTCACAACCTCTTCAGGCGGACGGTCCGGCGACAGGGGCGCCCCGACGGTCCGGCTGAAGCCGGCCACTACGTACGAAGCCCCGCGCTAATCGCGCACACAAATCTTCAGCGCTCCAGGACGCACGCGCGCGTACAGACGCGTGCCCCCCTGCACCGCCTCACCGTCGACGTGAAACAACATCGGCCGGTCGCTCTCGATGGTCACTTCTTCCACGGGCCGCGAGGACCACGCCGGAACGCGATCAATCGAGCCCGTCAACAACCGCGGCAGGCGGCAAATCGACGCAAGCCGCGACCTTTCCTCGACCACGACCAAATCGAGCG
>QHWL01000078.1:548-9141 GCA_003222555.1 Acidobacteriota bacterium
CTCACGCCGTTGCCGAACTGGGCCGAGTTTGCGAGAGTGACGAGCAAGGCACGCGTGATGACGCGCATACCGCCCGTCGTGATCTCGTAGCAGTGAGGCACATACTGCAATAGCGCTCGCGCCGTGCAGCCGACGTATCCGGCCAGCCTGCGCCGGCTTGCCCCGCTCGCATTGAACTGTGACGCGACGTAGGCGTCGAGGCCAAGACCGGCAATGTTGACGAACAGTCGGCCGTCGATCTCGCCCACGTCCATCGTTTGTGGCCGTGCGCGCATGGCCGCCACCAGCGCCCGCTTCGGATCGACCGCGATGCCCAGCTCGCGCGCCAGGCCGTTGCCCGATCCGCTTTGCACGATGGCGATCGGCACCTGTCCGAACACGGCCTCCGACGCCACTTCGTTGACCGTGCCGTCGCCGCCCCACGCCACGATCAGCCGCGCGCCATTCTCGCGCGCCGCCTTGGCGAGCGCGCGCGCGTGCCCCGGCTGCTCGGTCACCGAGACGTCCGCGGCCTCGCCGCAGTCGGCCGCGACACGACGCGCCAGCTCGACGCGTCCGGCAACGGCGCCACCGCGCCCGCCGGCAATCGGATTGATGATGACAGCGATGGACATGGACCGCCCAGTCGTTGGGCAGGCCCTCTTGGGCTCCCCGGGTCCAGACAACCCGCGCCGGGTCCTCAAGACCCGGCCGACTTCAGGGCTTCAAGGCAAGGCGAAGTGTCGTGCCGTCGCCGGCATCGGCGAGCTCGACGACATCGGCAGAGATCTTCGAGACGCGGTAGCGCGACGTGACGTTTTCGCCCTCTTTCACCAGAAACAGCTGACCGAAGCCGGAGATGATCGCCGTCCGCTCCGGACCATTCCGCCCCGCGTCCTCGGCGACGCCGACAAGCTTCAGCGGTGGAGGCGCGATCGGCGGCCGCGGCGCTTCGGTCGGCGCCGGCGCCGGCGGGGCGACGACGGCCGCGGGGCGCGGTTTCTGAACCGCGAACGCAAACAGATTGCGTGTGTGCTCGGGCACCGCGTCCGGACGAAGACGTTCGTGCAGCCGTGCCACTTCCGCCGCGAGCTTCGCGCCATGCGCGTCCACCGGGGGCGTTTCCAGAACGAGCGGTGACGCGATTTCGCGATTGCCAGACGTCGCCGCCGCAGCGAGCCACGCCGCGAATGCGCCGCCCACGACCACGATTGTCGCCGCGCGCTTCAGATTCATGGAGTCAGTCCGAATCGTAACACGAGCGCTTCTTGGGTATGCTATTATTCGTCGTGCACCCTGAATCGACTGGTCTTAAGGTCGATAATACGTTTCCCCTGCAAGTCGTCGCTGTCATCCCCGCCCGATTCGCCTCTTCAAGGTTCCCAGGCAAGCCGCTCGCCGACCTCGACGGCCGTCCGATGATCGAGCACGTGTACCGCCGCGTCGCAGCGGCCCCCTTGGTGTCACGCGTCATCGTTGCGACCGACGATATCCGCGTCGCCGACGCCGTGGGGCGGTTCGGCGGCGAGGTCCGGCTGACGCGCCAGGATCATCCCAGCGGCACGGATCGGCTGGCGGAGGTCGCCACGACGCTCGACTGCGACGTCGTCGTGAACGTTCAAGGCGACGAGCCGCTCATCGACCCGCGCGCCATCGGAGAAGCGGTTATGCCGTTGGCCGCCGATCCATCGATGCAGGTGACGACTCTCCGTTGCCGCATCATCGATCCGGCAGATCTGGCCAATCCGAACATCGTCAAGGTGGTCGTCGACCGCGGCGGCTATGCGCTCTATTTCTCGCGTGCTTCCGTACCCTACGTGCGGGACCCCCGCGGCGGATGGCCGCCTTTCTTTAAGCATATCGGTCTCTACGCGTATCGCCGTACCGCCCTGCTGGTTTTGGCGGCGCTCGAACCCACGCCGCTCGAACGGGCCGAGCGGCTCGAGCAGTTGCGGGCGCTCGAGCACGGCATCCGGATCAGAGCGGTCGAAACGGCGTACGACTCGATCGGCGTCGACACCCCGGAAGACCTGGAACAGGTACGTCGGCTGATTGCGGCGCCTGCGTCCGGTTGAAGCCGAACGCAGTATATGAGTCTGGTACGCAAGGGCCGGTGAACATACCCATGACCAACACGGATAACCGGGCGACCAAGTACATTTTCGTGACCGGTGGCGTGGTGTCCTCCCTTGGCAAAGGGCTGGCGGCGGCCTCGATCGGCTGCCTGCTCGAAGGACACGGCTACAAGGTGACGCTCCAGAAGTTCGATCCCTATATCAACGTCGACCCGGGTACGATGAGCCCTTACCAGCACGGCGAGGTGTACGTCACCGACGACGGCGGCGAGACGGATCTCGACCTGGGCCACTACGAACGCTTCACGAATACGTCGACGACGAGGAATTCGAACTGGACGACCGGCAAGATCTATCAGAGTGTCATCCAGAAAGAACGGCGCGGCGATTATCTCGGCCGGACCGTCCAGGTGATTCCGCACATCACCAATGAGATCAAGGACGCGATCAGGCTGGTCGCGAAGGACGTGGACGTCGTGCTCGTGGAAATCGGCGGCACGGTCGGCGACATCGAAAGCCTGCCGTTTCTCGAAGCGATCCGTCAGTTTCGGCAGGACGTCGGCCGCGACAACTCGCTCTACATTCACCTGACTCTGGTCCCCTTCATCGGCGCCGCCGGCGAGCTGAAGACCAAGCCGACCCAACACAGCGTCCGCGATCTCCGCTCGATCGGCATCCAGCCCGACATCCTGCTCTGCCGCACGGATCGGTTTCTGGATCCGGACATCAAAAAGAAGATTGCGCTTTTCTGTGACGTCGCCGAAGAGGCGGTTATCACGGCCAAGGATGTCGCCACGATCTACGAAGTGCCGCTCGTGCTCGCCGCGGAAGGGCTCGACAGAATCGTTCTGCAATATCTCCACCTGCCGCAGACCGAGTGCCGGATGCAGCCGTGGGAAGATCTCGTCAACCGCATCAAGCATCCAGTCGACGACATCACGATTCACGTCGTCGGCAAGTACGTCGGGTACGAGGATTCGTACAAGAGCCTCAACGAGGCGCTCTATCACGGCGGGTTCTCGCATCGCCTCAAGGTGAACATCAAGTGGGTCGAGGCGGAGGCGCTCGAGGAACCGAACGGGCAGGCGCTGCTCGACGATGCCGACGGCATTCTGGTGCCCGGCGGCTTCGGCAACCGCGGCACGCGCGGCATGATGAAGGCGGCCGAAATCGCACGCGAGCGCCGCATCCCCTACTTCGGCATCTGCTACGGGTTCCAGTGGGCGACGGTCGAGTACGCGCGCAACGTCGCGGGCCTGGTCGACGCCGATTCGACCGAGTGCAATCCCGACGCACCGACCAAAGTCATTTACAAGCTGCGGGATCTGCTCGGCGTCGACGACCTTGGCGGCACGATGCGGCTCGGCGCGTATGCGTGCGAGTTGACGCCCGGGTCCCTCGCGCAACAGGTGTACGGCACCCACCTCGTTCACGAGCGTCATCGTCACCGCTACGAGTTCAACTGCCTCTACGAGCGCACGCTGGTCGAGCACGGTCTGCGCATTTCGGGGCGATCGCCAGACGGCAAGTTCGTTGAAATCGCCGAGCTGCCCGGCCATCCCTGGTATATCGCCGTCCAGTTTCATCCCGAGTTCACATCGAAGCCGACCCGTCCCCATCCGCTGTTCGCCAGCTTCGTCCAGGCGAGCCACCGCCACAAGATGGCGCCGGCCGTCCAGCCCGCTGCGACCGAAACGGTGGTGTGAGGTGTGGTCGGTCGGGAAGGTCTACCTGACCCACCCGCCCTACCTGACCCGCCCGCCCGGCTTTTTTTAATGCTCGCGGGGCCCCACTTCTTTTCACGGCGCCGGGGCCCCACCCCCGGCGCTTGGGCTCAGGGCTGCCGCTCGCTCTCTGAAGCGGCGCCGAGTACAGCCTTGAGCTCGGGCCGAGCGCGAATGCGCGAGGCACGCGTGAGCGGGGGTGGGGTCCCCGCGAACCGTAGACAAAGCCCGCGGGCGCTCCCCCGTATAATGAACCCCGTGAACCCGGTGACAATTGGTGAGATTGTGGTCGGCGGGGGCAATCCGCTCATCCTGATCGCCGGTCCGTGCGTCATCGAAAGCGAGCACCACGCAAGCGAGCTCGCTGGCCGGCTCGCCGATCTCACGCGTCGATTGGCCATTCCCTTCATCTTCAAGGCGTCGTACGACAAGGCCAACCGCACGTCCGGCCGCTCGTTCCGCGGGCCGGGTCCCGACGAAGGGCTGCGCGTCCTTGCCGGGATCAAAGCACGGCTGGGGGTGCCGATTCTCACCGACATTCACGAGCCGTCTCACGCACGCGCAGCCGCGGACGTCGCCGACGTGCTGCAGATTCCTGCGTTCCTCTCCCGCCAGACCGACTTGCTGGTCGCCGCCGCGAAGACGGGCCGCGTCGTGAACATCAAGAAGGGCCAGTTTCTCGCCCCCGACGACGTGCGACATGCGGTCGCCAAAGTCGTCGACGCCGGCAATCCGCGCGTGATCGTCACCGAACGCGGCACCAGTTTCGGCTATCACAATCTCGTGGTCGACATGCGCGCGTTTCCGATGATGCGCGAGCAGGGCATCCCGGTTGTCTTCGACGTGACGCACAGTCTGCAACTGCCGGGCGGAGGCGACGGGGTGACGACGGGGCTGGCGCAATACATCGAGCCGCTCGCCTCGGCCGGCGTCGCCGCCGGCGTCGACGGCGTGTTCCTCGAAGTGCACGAGGATCCCGCGCGCGCGAAAAGCGACGCCCAGAATGCGCTGCGCCTCGATCGCCTCGAGCCGCTCCTCCGCCGGCTGATGGCCATCGACCTGGTCGCGAAGGACGGGGAGACGAACCAGGAGGCGCGGGCGCCCGGAGTGACCAAGGCCAATGGCTGATCTCGCACTCGCGCGCAAGGTCCTCGAGACGGAAGCGGCGGCGATCCTCGCGCTCGTCGAGCGGCTCGACGAGCGATTCGACCGCGCGGTGGAGCTCCTCCGCGACTGTCACGGCCGCGTGATCCTCGCCGGCATGGGGAAGTCGGGAATCATCTGCCGGAAAATCGCGGCGACGCTCACAAGCACGGGGACGCCGGCCATGTTCCTCCATCCCGCCGATGCGATTCACGGCGACCTCGGTGTCATTCAAAGCAGGGATGTTGTCGTCGCGCTGTCGTACAGCGGCGAGACGGACGAACTGCTGGGCCTGCTCGAAACGATTCGGCGGCTCGGCGCGAAGCTTGTGGTCATCACCGGCGCGCCGACTTCGGCCCTCGCCCAGGCGGCCGACGTCGCGCTCGACTGCAGCGTGGCCGAGGAAGCATGTCCCATGAATCTGGTGCCGACTGCGAGCACTACGGCGGCGCTGGCGATTGGCGACGCGCTCGCGATGACGCTCCTGGTCGAGAAAGGATTCGGCCAGCAAGACTTCGTGAACCTGCATCCCGGCGGCAAGCTCGGCAAACGGCTGATGCGCGTCGAGAGCCTCATGCACAGAGGCAAGCTATGTCCGATCGTGCGCCCCGAGACGCGCATGCGCGACGTGATTTACGAGATGTCGAGCAAAGGGCTCGGCATGACGTGCGTCGTCGACGGCGGCGACGCGCTCCTCGGAATCATCACCGACGGCGATTTGCGGCGCCACATGGACAAGGCCCCGGGCCTTCTGGAACTGACGGCCGGCGACGTGATGACCCACAGTCCGGTGTCGATTCCACCGGTCACACTCGCCGCCGAAGCGCTGAACATCATGGAGCAACGCAAGATCACGTCGATTGTGGTCGTCGACGGTGGAACGCGGCGAGTTTCCGGGGTCGTGCATCTGCACGATCTGTGGTGAATGGAAACTGTTCTGAGGGAATTGGTTCCGGGTTCTAGGTTCAGGGTTCAGGGTGCGGTTCAGGGTTCGAGGTGCTGGGTTCGAGCTCGCGAGAACCCCGAACCACAAGACCCAGAACCAAACCCAGCACTCTGAACCCAAAGCCCCGAACCAGTGCGTTTGTGTCAATTCAAGCGAAAGCCTCGAAAGTTCGACTTCTGTTGTTCGACGTCGATGGAGTGCTGACCGACGGCAAGATCCTGCTGCACGGCGACGGAACCGAAGGGAAGCAGTTCGACATCAAGGACGGCATCGCAATGGTATGGGCGCAGCGGGCCGGGCTGACGGTCGGCTTCCTGTCTGCGCGCACGTCCGCGTCGACGGCGCAACGCGCGGCGCAACTGGGCATCACGCTCGTTCATCAGGGTGTGGCGAGCAAGCTGGAAACCTACGATCAGATCGTCGGCGATCTCTCCTTGGACGACGCGGAAGTCGCCTACATGGGCGACGACATCGTCGATCTCGGGGTACTGAAGCGCGTCGGCTTGTCGGCCGCGCCAGCCGACGCGGTGGAGGACGTTCGGACGCGCGTCCACTGGGTCAGCGGCGCGCTCGGCGGACGGGGCGCGGTCCGCGAGCTCATCGAAGTCGTGTTGCGCGCGCAAGGCCACTGGGAGACGCTGCTCGCGTCCTACATTGAGGACAGGCCGCCTGTGGCGGCCCGCCCAAACAAACCATGAGCGAATACGCACCTCTGCTCAGCGCGCTGATCGCACTGCTGCTCGGCCTGGCTATCGGCAAAGCGTGGGAGCGCTACAAGCTGCGCGACGGCAAATGGATCGATCGGCGGCGCGCCCGCGAATCGCCGCACTACATCCTCGGGCTGAATTTCATGGTCGCCAATCAAATCGACCTCGCGATCGAGGAGCTGAGCCGGGCTGCAAGCCTCGACGCGGACGCGCTCGAAGTGCACATGATTCTCGGCAACCTGTATCGCGAGAAGGGACAGGTCGGCAAAGCCATCACGGTCCATCAGGGGCTGCTTCAGCGGCCGAGGCTGAGGGGCCTGGAGCACGCCTACGTCCTGCTTTGCCTCGGCCTCGATTACAAACGCGGCGGCTTCGTCGACCGTGCGCTCGAGGCGTTCAATGAAGTGCTGCGGCTCGATCCGAAAAACGAGTACGCCCTCGTGAACCTGCAGAAGCTGCACGAGGAACAGCATCAGTGGACCGAGGCGTACGACACTCGGCAGCGTCTCTCGAAGCTGACCGACATCGACGCGCGGCCGAAAAATCAGGCAATTCTGGCGTTCCTCGAGAACGAGATCGGCCTCGAAGCCATCCGCCGCAAGGACTACACGGAAGCCATCCGCCGGTTCGAGGGAGCCATCGATCTGGACCCGCGCGCGGTCCCGGCGTATCTCAACCTCGGCGACGTGCGCGCAGTGCAGGGGAACGAGAAGGAGGCGGCGGCAATCTGGGAGAAACTGATCGACGTCGCGCCCGATCGCGCCTACCTCGCGTTCGACCGGCTGGAGGCGCTCGCCGTCAGGACCGGTTCGCCGGAGCGGTTCACCCGGTTGTGCCGCCGGCTGATTGACGAGAGCCCGCAGGACTGGCGTGCGCGGCTCGCGCTGTCACGCCACCTCGCGGCGAGCGGCCACCCGCACGACGCGCTCGATCTGCTCTTTGCCGCGCTCGTGCAGAACCCGCACGCTCTCGGTGTCCACCAGGCCATCTGGAGAGCGCTCGGCCAGCTCCACCACCCGGCTTCGCTCGTCGATCGCTATAGCGAGCTCACCCGTCACGCCGTGTTCTACCTCGATCCGCATGTCTGCATGCGCTGCCGCTACCGCAGCACGGAGCTGCTGTGGCAATGCCCGCACTGTCACGACTGGAATACGTTCGTTGAAGAACGGATTGCCCCGGCCCAGGACACGGCGGAAGTGGAGGCTTGAGAATTTTAGGATGCGAGGATTTCCAAGATTTTTTCCACCTGTCGATTGGTTTCCTCGACGCTTCCGTCCGTTCGAATCACGAAATCCGCACGCGCCGCTTTTTCTACGGCAGGCATCTGCGCGTCAAGACGCTGCTGCGCCTCCCGTCGGTTGATCCCGCGGTCGATCAGCCTTTTGATCTGCAGATCCGGCGGGCAGACAGTCGCGATGACGCGATTGAAATCGGACGCATGGCCGGTCTCGTACAACAATGGTATGTCGACGAGCGCGAACGGCGCGCCGCCCACAAGCTCGAACGCGCGCAAGCCGGCACCGATGGCACGGTAGACGGCCGGGTGAACGATCGCGTCGAGATCGTGGCGCGCGGCGGCGTCGGCGAAGACGATCGGCCCCATCTTCTTGCGGTCCACCGCCCCGTCCGCGGCCAGGACGTCGGCGCCGAACCTCGCCGCGATGGCCTGCGTGGCTTCGGTGCCGGCCGACGTCACGCCGTGCGCAAGCTCGTCGGCATCGAGGCAAGGCACGCCGCGGCGGCGGAACTGGTCGAGGACGTGGCTCTTGCCAGTGGCAATGCCGCCGGTGAGGGCGACTCTGATCATGATGTGAGTCCGGCTAAAGCCGGGCACTACTTTTTTTCACTCGCGGCGGGGCCCCACCCCCGCCGCGAACTGACGCTGATGCCTCGCCTCGGATTCCCATGTCCTCGGCTCGGCATGGCCGCAGGCGCTCCCTTCTTCACTGGCGGCGGGGCCCCACCCCCGCCGTGAACTGACGCTGATGCCTCGCCTCGGATTCCCATGTCATCGCCTCG
>QHWL01000699.1 GCA_003222555.1 Acidobacteriota bacterium
GCAAATCCGCCGGCGCGGACGATGAGCGTTGCGGCCCCAGATGGTAGCTTGTCAAGACTGAAGCGGCCGTCGGGGCCCGTCACCGTTTGCTGGTCGCCTGATTCGGCGCGCACCACGACCGAAGCACCCGCGACGGCGCCGCCACTCGTATCCTTGACCACGCCGGTGATCGAGGCCTGCGCCAGTAAAGAAAAGACCAATGCCACCAGCATTTTTGTCGCTCCGTCTGGTTTCCGTTGCGCACCGTTATACCACCGGACCCTCCGCTATACCACCGGGCCCACAGCGGCCGGCCAGTTTTCTTCGCCGCGCCTTCCCCGCTCCCCCACGCTGTGAGCTCGGTCCGCGTCGAGGCAGCACTAACTAACATGGGGCTCCGCCCCACACCCCGGCTCGGTCGCTCGCGGGGGCCCTTCGCCCCGCTCCGCTCCCTCGCGGGCGCGCTGTGCGCGCCGCCGTTATGCGGCAACGAGAACAGAATTCTCGTAAAGCGCCGCATAACGGTCTGGAGCGCGCGCCGGCGATCATGATCAGCACTAAACTTACTCTCAAACTCATGTCACTCAAGTCGTGGCCATCGACCAGCGTATCTGTCCCTGCCGACTCTGCCGCGGCGACGCCGGGACTCTGACACGAGGGACATCCTAAATGGGTCGCAGAATGACCGACCTCGGGATGAACGAACGCGCGTGGGCGTTGGCCGATCGCGTGGTCGAGCGCGCGGCCGACCTGCGCATCGCCGTCCATACGCTCGCAAACGGCGCACGCGTCGTGGACGCCGGAGCCGACGTGCCGGGCGGCTTCGCGGCGGGCCTTGCGCTGGCCCAACTGTGCATGGGTGGCCTTGGGCACGTCGAGTTCGCGCCGCTCACGATCGGCGGCGAAGCGTGGCCGGGCGTGCACGTGTGGACCGACCATCCGGCCGAGTCCTGCATGGCGTCGCAGTACGCGGGCTGGGCGATCGACCCGGAGGGGTTCTTCGGAATGGGCTCTGGCCCGCTGCGTGCGAAGGCGCGCGTCGAGCAGAAGCTGTTCGCAAAACTCGGTTACGCAGAGGACGCCGCCCGCGGCGTGCTCGTGCTGGAAGGGCGTACGCTCCCCACCGGCGAGGTGGCGGCATGGGTAGCCGGCAAGGCGGGCGTCGCTCCCCACGCGCTCACGTTCGCCCTCGCCCCCACGGCGAGTCTCGCAGGCGGCGTGCAGATCGTGGCGCGGGTGCTCGAGACGGGGCTGCACAAGATGGACAGGACCGGCTTCGACGTGACGCGGGTGGTGAGCGCGATGGGCACCGCGCCGCTGCCGCCCACCGCGCAGAGCGACATCCGGGCGATTGGCCGCACGAACGACTGCATTCTCTACGGCGGTCAGGCCCGCTACACCGTGCACGCGAACGACGACGAGCTCGCCGAGCTCGCCCAACGTCTTCCCGCGTCCGCCTCCACCGACTACGGCACGCCCTTCTACGACATCTTCAAGCGCTACGACAACGACTTCTATAAGATCGACCCGATGCTCTTCAGCCCAGCGGAGGTTTGGCTCACGAGCGCGACGAGCGGACGGACGTTCCACGCCGGGCGACTCGATCCCGACGTGCTGCGCGCTTCGCTCGTCGAGCGCTGAGGCGCGGCGCCCGCCGCGATACACTCGATGCACGTCGCCATACTCAACGCGCGCACCGGCTGGCACACCGACGAGCTGTGCCGCGCGCTGGCCGACCGCGGGCACACCTGGCAGGTGCTGCCATACGAAGGGCTGGTTGCACGGCTCGGCACTGGACCGAGCGTCGCCGTCGGGCTCACGAGCGACGGCGCCGCCATCTTCGATGCCGACGCCGTGCTCACGCGCGTGATTCCCACGGGATCGCTCGAGCAGATCATCTACCGGATGGACGCGCTACACTGGATCGAGAAACGCGGCGTGCCGGTGATGAACTCGCCGCGCGCGATCGAGCGTTCGGTCGACAAGTTCTATACGACGGCGCTCCTGCAGGAGGCCGGGCTGCCGACCCCCGAGACCGTCGTGTGCGAGGGGACGGCAGGCGCGATGGCTGCGGTGCAGGCGATGGGCGACGTGATTGTCAAGCCGATTTTCGGCTCGATGGGCCACGGGATGGTGCGCGTGAGCGATCCAGACGTCGCCTTCCGCATCGTGCGGTCCCTCGAGCAAATGCGAGCCGTGTTTTACGTGCAGCGCGCGGTGAACCACGATGGGCGCGACGTGCGCGTCTTCGTCGTCGGCGGACATCGAGCGGCGGACGTCGGATGGCGGCTGGCGCACCAACGTCTCGCGCGGCGGGTCGGCGCGGCCTTTCGAGCTGCCGTCCGCGTGGGAGCAGCTCGCCCTGCGCGCGGCGGCGGCAATCGGGGCGGACTATGCCGGCGTCGACCTGCTCCCCTCGCGTGAGGGTACGGTGTTCGTGCTGGAGGTCAATGGGATCCCCGGGTGGCACGGGCTCCAGCATGCCACGGGGCTCGACGTCGCAGGAGCAGTCGTGGAGCACCTCGTGATCCGCGTGAGGGCGGGAGTTCCACGGGCGGGCGCTCCGGCTGACGCGTCCGGGCTCAAGCCGGCCGCGGAGATCCCGTCATGACGATCGTCGGTGCACGTGTGACACCGCCCACCGTGCTCACAGCGGCAGACGTCGCGGCCGCGGCGCAGCTGGCCTGCCTCCTCGAAGCGAGTGCTCCGAAACCGGGCAACGTCTCGCCTGGACGCCACTTCCACGACCTACGTTATGAGGATTTCCTCGCCAGCGCCGCGGCGATTGGCGGGCCGCTGGCCGGCGCCGGCGCACGCCCCGTTGGCGCGACCGTGCGCCTCGCCGTCGAGGCGACAGCCTGCTGGACGCGTTCGAACACGAATCTCGGTATCGTCCTCCTGCTGGCTCCACTCGCTCGCGCGGCGCTCCTGGAATCACCGGTCGATGAGCCGCCTTCGGCGGGCTCCGGCGAGAAGGACGCGCCCTCGTGGACCCTTCTCCGCGGCGCGCTGCGCCGGGTGCTCGAAGCGACCGGTGTAAACGACGCGCGCGACGTGTACGCGGCGATTCGCCGAGCGGCGCCAGGTGGACTTGGACGGGCGGACGCGCAGGATGTCGCGGACGAGCCGACGATGACACTGCTCGAAGTGATGCGACTCGCAGCCGA
Organism: Acidobacteriota bacterium; assembly: GCA_003222555.1. Lineage (GTDB taxonomy): Bacteria > Acidobacteriota > Vicinamibacteria > Vicinamibacterales > CAVVIG01 > JAHFUJ01. The sequence goes on from QHWL01000699.1 coordinate 3,147, forward strand.
CCGGGACGGGATCGCGCGGGAGTACGCCACAGCGTTCGAGGTCACCTTCGAAACCGGCGCACCCGTGCTCAACCGGGCGCGCCGCGAGGGGCTCTCTTGGGATGACGCGGTGGTCGAGACGTTCCTTACCGTGCTCGCCGCAGGTCCGGATACGCACGTGGCCCGTCGAGGTGGAACGGCCGTCGCGGCGGACGTGTCGCAGCGGGCGCGCGCCGCACTCGCGGCGGGCGGCGTCCGCTCGGCCGCCGGGCGTCAGGCAATCGACGAGATGGACCGCGGCCTGCGCGACGTGCGCAACACCGCCAACCCCGGCACGGCAGCGGACCTGACCGCGGCGGCGATCTTCGTCGTTCTGCTCGGCGGGGGTTGGACGGCCGTCCGGCGAGGCTTTTCGAGATTTTGAACGAGTCACGTTCAACGCAGAGACCGCGAAGGCCGCAGAGAAGTTCTCGATGTTGTTGAAGGCAACCACGAAAGCACGAAGACACGAAGAAAGCCAACGTACTTTTCGTGTTTTCGTGTCTTCATGGTTGCATTTTCCCGTGAGCTCTGCGAGCTCGGCGTTCAAACCTCGCTTTTTTTCGCAAGCTCTATTGGCGAAGTCGGGCATCTGACTCACGGAGAATGCGATGCAGCGACGCGAGTTCAGCGTGTCGGTCACCAAGGATTATCTCGTCTTCGCCTCGGCGCACTTCATCACCTTGGCCGGGCACCGCTGTGAGGGGCTGCACGGCCACAACTACCGTGCGAGGGCCACTCTCGAGGGAGAGCTCGACGAGGAAAGTTGGCTGGTGTTCGACTTCGTGACGCTCAAGCAGATCATGCGCGGCCTGTGCGACGAGATCGACCACAAGGTGCTGCTACCGCTTCAGAATCCCCTGCTCCAGGTCGTCGAAAACGGGGAATCGGTGACGGTCGCCTACGAGGGAAAGGCGCGCTACCTCTTCCCGCGGGTTGACTGTGCCCTGCTCCCGAATCCGAACACGACGGTGGAGATGCTGGCGGAGCTGCTCACAAGTCGCCTCCGCGCCCAGCTGGAGAGGACGGGCGCGCGCGGGCTGACGGCCATCGAGATGGAAATCGAGGAGAATTTCGGGCAGTCGGCGGTCTACCGCATG
>QHWL01000079.1:0-387 GCA_003222555.1 Acidobacteriota bacterium
CACGAGCCGAGGCTTGGGGATTGTGCGCGCCGAACCGGCGATTCCGGAACTGCTCGGGGCCGTCGCTCGGGATCGCAACCCGGAAGTGCGTTTCGAGGCCGTTCGCGCGCTCAGGAAAATCGGCGACCCGTCGGCGGGCGATCGTCTCCTGCCGATGCTCGACCTCAACATGGACCGGGTGCGCAATGAAATCATCACGACTCTCGGGTCGCTCAAATGTCGAGGCGCTGTTGCGGACTTGACGAGGGTTTTCGAGGAGGAGAAACCAGGCGAGCTGGCGCGCATCTTGGCGCTTTCGGCGCTCGCCGACATTGCCGACCCTTCTTCGCGCCCGGTGTTTCTGGCCGCAAAGGCCGACAGAGACGTTAACATCCGTCTCTATGCCAA
>QHWL01000079.1:407-9047 GCA_003222555.1 Acidobacteriota bacterium
TCGGCACCATGATGTCAGCCGATCGGCTGGTCGAAAAGAACGTGCGCGTTCAGACGGCGCAGGCGTTCGGCTTGCTGCGAATGGAACGGGAAGAATATCTGGATGAGCTGATTCGCGCGCTGGGGAGGTTTACCACCAGAGATCTGGCCAGAGAGTATCTGATCGAGACACCAACTGCCCAGCGTCCGGCACTGTTCGCCAACCAGGCGAAGAGCGCAACCGTGCGCGCCGAACTGGCGGACGTCTTCGGGCTGATGGAGGATCGATCCGCGCTGCCGGCGCTCGTGGAACTGGCGCGCGATTCCGACAGCGACGTCGCACGGAACGCTCAGCGGGCCGTCCGTCGGATCACGGCCACCACGCACGTCGACTGAGTCAGAACGTCGCAATCGGGTTGACCGGTGACCCCGTTGCGTTTTTAAGCGCCAACGGGGTGACGGTCAACATGAACTCCCAGCGATTGCGGGATGCCGTCGCTTCGCTCAACGCCTCCAGATCGGCGCGGTCGAGAACGTGGATACCCAGGATCGCCTGGATGAAATTGTGGACCGCATTTCTGGGCAGATCACCCGCGGGCTGCGGCGTATACCCGGCCGTTTCCCAGACAAGCAACGCGATGTCGCGCCGTTTCAGCCACGGAAGGACCGAATTATCGAGCCCGGCCGCGCCGTCGTCCGGACCGAGCTTGGCACGCCGTCCATAGCGGCCCCAGCGCAGCACCAGCGCGTCCCCCGGCGCCACCCTGACACCCGCCTTCTTTTCCCAAGCCTCCAGGTCCTCGGCGAAGATCCGATCGCCCGGCGCGAGATACGGTACACCCTTGAGCCGCGCGATGTCGTACAACACCGCGCGTGTGACGATCCCGTTCTTCATGGGCAGAACGGAGTTCTTTTCGGCGCCCCTTTCCTTGGTGACCAGCGCCGATGTGTCATAGCCATTCCACATCTTTCCGCGGAAGAATGTGTGAGCGAGGGAATCAATGTGAGTTGAGGCCGCGCCGTGGATGCAGGGAAACGCTACCCGATCGGTGGCGCCTGTGTCCGACGCAGAGGTCATGGCCCATTCGACCGGGCACGGGACATCGGCGGCTTTCTCTGTAAAGGCATTCGCCGACAGTGATACCGGCACTCCCTCCTTCACGAGCGCCATCGCCGCCCGGCGCTTGGCCGGCGTAATCAGGTTGAGCGTTCCCAGCTGATCATCCCTGCCCCACCGCCCCCAGTTTGACAACGCTGTTTGCCAGGCTTCGTACTGTGCCTCGGTCACGAGAGGACGGGACGACGATTCCTGGGAGGCCGCGTCGCAGGAGAGCACCGCGGCGATGCCGATGGACCATACGAAGATCGAAACTGCCCTGCGGATTGTCAGCGCCCTCATGATGCCTCCTGGGTGTCAGTTCGACAGCAAGAGACGGAGTGTCCGCCGTCTCCAGAGAGCGCCATAGTAATGGACAGATGGCACGACTGGCTACCGCTGGGGCATCGCACGCAAGCGAAACCTGGTCAAACGGGAGGGAGTGACTTGAGCACAGCAACCGAAGCAAATACAGTCGGCGCAATGGAGGTCGATTCCCGCGTCGACGCCTACACCTGGTCGAGTATCTCGGAGCATCTCGACGCCCACGGCTGGGCGATGTTCAAGAAGCTGCTGACCGCCAGCGAGTGTGAGGCCGTCGCCGGCCTCTACGCCGACGATCGTCATTTCCGCAGCCACATCGTCATGGCGAGGCACGGCTTCGGACGCGGGGAGTACAAGTACTTCACGTATCCGTTGCCGGACAAGGTCGCCGATCTGCGCACGGCGTTGTATCCCCGGCTGGCTCCGATCGCCGACCGGTGGAACGCATCGATGGGGATCGATGTGCGCTACCCGGACGCGCACGCGGACTTCATCGCCCGGTGCCACAAGGCGGGTCAGACGCGGCCGACGCCGCTTCTGCTGCAGTACGGCGAGGGCGACTTCAACGCGCTGCACCAGGACCTGTACGGCGAACATGTCTTTCCGCTCCAGGTGGCGATTCTGCTGTCGGAGCCGCAGAAGGACTTCACGGGCGGCGAGTTCGTGCTGACCGAGCAACGGCCGCGGATGCAGTCGCGGGCCGAAGTGGTGCCGCTTCGACGCGGCGACGGCGTGGTCTTCGCGGTGCACAACCGGCCAGTGCAGGGCACGCGCGGCACCTACCGCGTGAACCTGCGGCACGGCGTGAGCCGGCTGCGCTCGGGTCATCGCCACACCCTCGGCGTGATCTTCCACGACGCGAAATGAACGACCTTGGAAGAACTCACTCGATCCGCTGAATCTGTCGATATCTGAAACAGCCGACGAGGTGGTCGTTCACCATGCCAACCGCCTGCATGTGCGCATACATGACAGTCGAACCGACGAAGCTGAACCCCCGGCCCTTTAGATCCTTGCTGAACGCGTCCGATTCGCGTGAGGTTGCCGGAATGTCCCTCATCGCCCTCCGCCGATTCAAACGGGGCCGTCCATCGACGAACCGCCAGCAATAGGCGTTGAAGCTTCCGAACTCGTCCTGAATCGCGAGAAACGCCCGCGCGTTGCGCACGGCCGCCTCGATTTTCATCCGGTTTCGAATGATCGACGGATCCGCAGTGAGCGTCTGGATTCGCTTCTGGGTGTATCGCGCCACCTTCCGAGGATCGAACTGGCTGAAGGCACGGCGATAGCCTTCCCGTTTCTTGAGCACGATCGACCAGCTGAGTCCGGCCTGCGCCGCTTCGAGCACGAGGAATTCGAAGTGCTTGCGATCGTCATGGACCGGCACACCCCATTCGCGATCGTGATACTCCAGCATCAACGGGCTGTCGCTGCTGACCCAGGTACACCGGTTGGTCCGCGTCTCCGTCATGGCAACTCGACCCTCGGCAGAATTCGGCGGTGTCGTCTGGGTGGCTGCCTCACGGAACGTCCTTCTCCGGCGTCGTGTCGCGGTAGCCGCGGCGGTGATTATGCTCGCGCGAGCGGCACATCGACGACGTGCTCGGCGAGAAACCACGCTTGTTGCTCGTTTCGCCGAATAACCTCGCTCACCAGTAGATCGTTCGTCCCGTCGTCGCCGTTCTCCGCGGCACGGCGCGCCATGGCGCGTGCTTCTTCGTTCCTTCGAGTCGCTTAGCATACCAGCAGTGCGCCGGGAACCCTATGCAGCCATCGCCACTGTCGTCGGTTCCAGCGGTTCCAGCGGTTCCAGCGCGAGCGTGAGCACCTGATCCACCGTCCCAACGAGATGGAAATGCATCTGGTCACGCACGTCGGACGGGACGTCGTCGAGGTCGGGCTGATTGCGCTCAGGGACGATCACCTCGGTGAGGCCCGCGGCGTGGGCGGCCAACACCTTCTGCTTCAGGCCGCCAATCGGGAGCACCCGGCCCTGCAGCGTCACTTCACCGGTCATGCCGACCGTGTTTTTAACGGGTCGGCGGGTCAGGAGCGACGCGATGGCCGTCACCATGGTGATCCCCGCGCTCGGTCCGTCCTTCGGGATCGCACCCGCCGGCACGTGGACATGCAGTTCCCGTCCGTTGAGCGCGTGTTCGTCGATTCCCAGATTGAACGCGTGACTCTTCACGTACGTGAGCGCAATTCGCGCAGACTCCTTCATGACGTCGCCGAGTTGTCCGGTCAACACCAACCCGCTCTTGCCAGGCATGGAGGCCGCCTCCACGAACAACACATCACCGCCGACTCCTGTCACCGCCAAACCCGTCGCCACGCCAGGCACGGCGGTGCGAACCGCCGCCTCGTGGAAGAACTTGGATCGTCCGAGCGCGTCGTGTACAGCCGCGCGATCGATGGCCACCGGCGTCGTCTGATCGGTTGACGCGATCCGGGTTGCCGTTTTGCGAAGCAGCGTCCCAAGTTCCCGCTCCAGCTGCCGCACGCCGGCTTCTCGCGTGTAATCAGTGACGATAAGGCGCAGCACGGCATCGGCCACCGCGACTTCCTCGAGGCGCAAGCCATTGCGCTCGACTTGACGAGGCCAGAGGTGCCCGCGGGCAATGGCCACTTTTTCATCGGTCGTGTAGCCGTCGAACCGGATCACTTCCATCCGATCGAACAACGCCGCCGGAATGGTATCGGCGACGTTGGCCGTCGCGACAAACAGCACGTGCGAGAGATCCAGCTCGACGTCGAGATAGTGATCCCGAAACGCGTGATTCTGCGCCGGATCGAGCACCTCGAGCAGCGCCGCCGAGGGATCGCCGCGCCAGTCCGCGCCAATCTTGTCGACCTCGTCCAGCATGATCACGGGATTCATCGTGCCGGCGTCGCGCAGGGCGCGTACAAGTCGCCCCGGCAAAGCGCCGATGTACGTGCGGCGATGGCCGCGGATTTCTGCTTCGTCGCGGACGCCGCCAAGCGACATCCGGACGAACTGCCGGCCGGTGGCTCGCGCAATCGACTCGCCGATCGAGGTCTTGCCGGTGCCCGGAGGTCCAATCAAGGTAAGGATCACTCCAGAACGGCGGTTCTCGGTCATGCCCCGTTCGGTGCGGAGCTTGCGCACCGCCAGGTACTCGGTGATGCGTCGTTTCACATCGTCGAGGCCTTCGTGATCGGCATCCAGCACCTCTCGGGCATGGACCGGATCGAGGCGCTCCTCGGACCGCTTCGCCCAGGGGACCGCCAGGAGCCAGTCGAGGTAGGTGCGGATCATGGCCGACTCGGCGTTCGAGTCTCCCATCCGCTCGAGACGGGACAACTCGCGCTCGGCCTGCTGCCGCACCGAGTCGGGCATGCCCGCGTTCGAAATCTTCTGACGGTATTCGTCCGCGATGGAGCCGTCGCTCTCGCCAAGCTCCCTGCGAATGGCGTCCATCTGACGGCGCAGGAAATATTCGCGCTGCTGCTTTTGCGCGCCGTCTTCGACGTCGTCGTGGATGCGCTTGCGCACCTGTAGCTCTGCCAGCCGTTCTCGCTGAAACTGAAGCGCGAGTGTGAGCCGCTCGACGATGTCGAACGTTTCGAGGAGCTGCAGTTTCTGGGGGAAGTTCAGGTCGGGCGAATAGCCGGCGGTGTCGGCCAATGCACCCGCATCGGTGATGGACCGCACGAATGCGCGGATCCGTCCGTCGTCGCCTCGCAGCTCGAGAATCTCGTCGACGACCGCGCGGTACTCGCGTTCCAGCTCACGCGTGAGGCTGGCCGCTGGCGCATGGTCGGGACGCGGTTCGAAGTCGACGCGAAGCACACCGTCTTCGTCGGCGCCCGCTCCGCCAGGGATCGCGCGATGGAGGGCCATCAGCGACACGGCGAGCCCGCGGCCGGCCAAACGCACGCGTTCGGACACTTCCGCGACTACCCCGACGCGTGCGTACGTGTTGTGCTGCCTCGGCACCAAGAGCACGCGATCGTCGCTGCCCACGTCGACCGAAACGGTGACCGGCATGCCCGGAAACACCACCGTCTCGTCCAAGGGAATGATGCGTAGTCTGTTCATACTGCGACCAGAATAGTCGGATATACTTGATATTGTCAACTATTTATTTCATCAAATATAATGCTCGGGGATGAATCCGGCAGATCAGGATGCCTGTCGAGCCTGGCAGCTCCTCATGAAGTTCTTCTTCGCGCAGCGCGCGCACTTGCCGTCTTCTGGTGCCCGATTCGATCTCTCCCCGATCCAGTGCCATGTCCTCCACCTCCTCGAGCCAAGGCGACCGCTGCCGATGAGCCGGCTCGCCGACACGTTGTCGTGTGACGCCTCGAACGTCACGGGCCTGGTCGATCGGATGGAATCGCGAGGTCTCGTGCGGCGCCGATCGTCGCCAGAGGACCGCCGCGTGAAAGTGCTTCAACTCACGGCAACGGGCGCGCGACTCCGGACGCAGCTGCTGAGACAGATGACAGGAGGGTCTCTCCCGCTGTCGCGGCTGTCTCTCGACCAGCAGCGAACCCTGGTGAAAATCCTCGAGGCGCTCGTCGACGAGAAATGACCTGAAGGGCCGGTTTTCCGAAAAGGCGGCGCAGTGGATACACGCTATGCCTTCGCCGGCATGTCCGCGCCGGCCCACAAGTTCATCGTGCTCAGCTCCTCGCGTCCGCAGGCTTTGAGATACAGGAACAGCTGCGTGCGGTACGCCGCGTGACCGTTGAGCACCAGAGTGATGACGAGCAGTCCGCGCGACGACTTTCGACCGAACATGTCCACTTCCTTTCGGAAGTCTGCGTCGGTCCACGCGCCGAGGCGCCGCGCGTACTCGTCCGACTGCTGCCCGATAGCGGCAATCGCTCGATCGAATGACATCTTTGCCGCCTCGGCTTCCGCCGGAGCCCACGTGGCGCTGAGCGTCGGCCGATCGAAGACGCCGTGCTCGATGACCGTGAGCTGAGTCGGTCCCATAATCGCCATGTACTGCAGGAGCTCGAGCGTGCTGCGCTGCTTCGGCGTCGGCCGGTAACCGAGCATCGAGGTCTCGACCTTGCCCGCGAGGTGAAGAAGGATGCGGACCTCCTGCTGCAGCGTTGCAATCAGTTCGGCTGTGGACAGGATCATCGATTCATCTACGCGAAGTCCGCCCGGCATGGACGTCCCTTTTACGGGTGAAGCACTTGATGGACGAAGGCGACGGCAATTGATCCCTCGCCGACGGCGGAGGCGACGCGCTTGATGTTGCCGCCTCGCACATCGCCGACCGCAAAGACACCGGGACGACTGGTTTCGAGAAGATACGGCGGCCGGGTCAGCCCCCATCCGGCTGCCGACAGATCGGCCTGCGATAGTTCCGGGCCGGTCTTGATGAATCCCTTGTCGTCGAGCACGAGGCATCGCTCGAGCCACCCGGTATTCGGCACAGCGCCGGTCATCATGAACACGTGCCGGATATCGTGGGTCTCGACGTTGCCGTTGCTATTGTCGCGCCAGCGGACCCGCTCGAGATGGCCGTTGCCGTCCAGGGCGACGATCTCGGTACGGGTGAGCAGGCCGATCGCGGGGTTGTCGTCGATGCGGCGAATGAGATAACGCGACATCGTGTCTGCCAAGCCATCTCCGCGGACCAGCATGTGCACGCGTTTGGCGGTCTGCGCGAGAAACACCGCGGCCTGCCCTGCCGAATTGCCGCCGCCGACGACGATGACCTCCTCGGCGAGACACAGCTGCGCCTCCATCGGCGTCGCGCCGTAGTACACGCCGGCGCCTTCGAACTGCGAGAGGTTCTCGAGCGGCGGTTTTCGGTATTCCGCGCCGGTGGCGATGATCACCGCGCGCGCCGCGATACCGGGTCCGCCGTCAATCTGCACGCCGTACGGCTGCCGGTCGCAGGCCAGCCGGGTGGCGGCTTTCGCGATCATGATTTGCGCGCCGAACTTCTGCGCCTGCGCGTAGGCGCGGCCCGTAAGGTCCAACCCTGAAATGCCCGTCGGAAACCCGAGATAGTTTTCGATTCTGGAGCTGGATCCGGCCTGGCCGCCGGGCGAATTCGACTCAAGCACAAGGACGTCGAGGCCTTCCGACGCACCGTACACCGCCGCCGCCAGCCCCGCCGGTCCCGCACCGACGATCAGCAGATCGCTCACGCGCGTCTGATCGATGGCGTCGTTGAAGCCGAGGCACTCGGCGATCTGCGCATTGCTCGGATTCCGCAGCACGGCGTCGCCGCGGCAGATCAGGACGGGCACATCGGCCGCGCGCACATGAAATTGATCGAGCAGCTCCTGCGCGTCGGCGTCGCGATCGAGGTCGATGTAGTGGAACGGATGGCCGTTGCGGGTCAGGAACTCCTTCACTCGGAGCGTGCCGGCGCAGTGCGTCGAGCCAAGCACGACGACATCGCCAAGGTCGCGCGCGATCAGCTCGACACGGCGGAGCATGAACGCCCGCATGAGGATGGCGCTCAACTCGGCGTCGGTTTGCACGAGGGCGAGCAGTTGCTCGCGGTTGAGCTCGATCACCTCGCCCGGCTCGGTGACGCGCATCGTCGCCATGGCCCTGCGGCCCGTGATCATCGAGACTTCGCCCGAGAATTGACCGGGCCGGTGCGTGACGATGAGCGTTGCGGCCCCGTCGGACACCTGGAGCGCGCCGCTGACGACCACGAAGAACGGGACGGCCTTGGCGCCGGCTTCGACCAGCACCTCCCCGCGGGCGACCGGGCGGCGCCTTCCACGTGCCGCGATCCGCGCGACCTGTGCGTCGGTCAACGTCGGGAACAGCCGGTCGCTTGGAGAGGACGCGGTCGGTTGCAGCGGTAGTGACTTATCGAGCCCGTTCACAGGTCACCCAGAATACCTCTTCTCCGGTGTTCTGGCGGTTCCTCGCGTCCCCTAATCGGACCTTCCCTAAAAAATCGCCAGCGGGTTGAGCGGTGATCCGGTTCCTTTATCGATCCGAAGCGGCGAGGCGACGAAGAGGAACTCATACCGATTGAGTCGGCTTGCCTCTTCCGCCGCGCGTTCGAAGTCGAGATTGTCGAAAATATCCACGCCCATCGCGACGAGCGCGAGTCGATGGAGCGGATTGTTAACCGATGGTGGAAGGCCCGTTGGCGACACGTCATTTGGCCCGTCGCAGCCGATGAACGAAACACCGCGATCCTTCAAGAAATACGCGACGTCGGCATGATAGCCGGCGAACCCGCTGGTGTTCGGCCAGGCCCCGAGCGCCGCGCGTCGCTTCCA
>QHWL01000700.1:0-2242 GCA_003222555.1 Acidobacteriota bacterium
TGACTCGAACGGCATTGGTCTCGTTCGCCGTCGTGCTGTCCCTAAGCGCCGCTGCTCTGGCCCAGAGCGTCCAAACAACGCAGCCTGAAATCCCCGGTGTGGTCGCCGCCGGTACGACGGTGCAACTAATCAAGGATGGTTTTCAGGGGACCGAAGGCCCGGTCGGCACTCCCGATGGAGGACTGTATTTCACGGATCCTTACGCGAGCAAAATGTACAAGATGGACAAGAACGGCAACGTCACCCTGTGGCGCGAGGACACGGGCGGGACGAGCGGGATATTCCTGCTGAAAAACGGCCGTCTTCTGGGAGCAGAAACCGGCAGACACCGGCTCGTTGCCATCGATCCTGACGGCAAGCTGACTCCCCTTGCAACCGCCGGCGTCGGGGGAAGGGCGCTGCGACTCACGAACGACATCATGGTGGATAAGAAAGGCGGAATTTACTTCACCGATCCCGCACCGTTCGCCTTCGCAGGCCAACCCGAGCCAACCGAGAAACCGCCGGGGTTCGTGTACTACCTCACCCCTAAGGGGAATTTGACGCTCATCGACGATCAAATCACGCGACCAAACGGTATCAGCCTGAGCTTTGACGGAAAAATCCTGTTTGTGGCCGATACCGACACCGAGAATCTCTGGGCGTTCGACGTCCAGCCAGACGGTACCACTAAGAACAGGCGGTCGTTCGTGAAGCTGCACGACCCTCAGCCGCGTCCCGATGGAACGTTGAGGAGCGGAGCTGATGGCATGGCGATAGACACCGAGAGCCGGTTGTACGTAACCACGAGTTCCGGAGTTCAGGTCATCGATCGGCGCGGCCAGTACCTTGGAACAATCCGCGTGCCCAAGAATCCCTCGAATCTTGCGTTTGGCGGACCCGATCGACGGACACTCTATATCACGGGTCGAGATTCACTCTTCAGCGTCAAAGTGTTGTCCCAGGGACCGTCCGATCGTGCCAAATAGCCTTGGCGTTAGGGCGGGACGCTGATTCCGAATCGCAGGCTAGATGAGGACTTGAGAGCCAGACGAGGACTTGATGAGGAGGACTGTCATGCGACGCAAACGTAACTTGCCCAACGCGTCTCCAGAAGCGCGCAAACCCGAGGGGGAAACACAGACGCCGAGCGGCAACTCGCGCCGCGAGTTCCTGAAATCGAGCGCCGGCGCGCTGGGGGTGGCGGCCGCTGCGCTCGGCTCCGGGACGCTCGTCGGCCCCGTGCTGGCCCAGTCACGGCGGATCGTGCTGAAGGACGGCATCGTGATGAGCCTCGACCCGAGAGTCGGCGACTTCGAGAAGGCGGACGTCCTCATCGAAGGGAAGAAAATTCTCCAGGTGGGTCCGAATCTGAATGCCGGAAACGCCGAGAGGATCGATTGCACGGGCATGATCGTGATGCCCGGGTTCGTCACCACGCACCACCACCAGTTCTATACGCTTCAGCGGAACGTCATACCCGACGGCCTCATTGTTTTTCCCGGCAACGCCGACCAGCAGGTCAACGCCTGGCCGCACGAAGCCTATGGGACCGTGCCAGGGAACATCTGGACGGCAGGGCGGATCCAAGAACAGGGCGCGCGGGGCAATCCGGGCAGACTCGTCTGGGATCTGGGGCGTATTCCGTACGACCCGGAAGACAACTACCTCTCTGAGCTCGTGGCCTGCCTGAGCGAGATCAGTCAGGGCATCACATGCGGAACCGACACGTCACAGGCCAATCACTCGCCGGAGTACACCGACGCGCTGATTCAGGGCCTGATCGATTCCGGCCGCCGGACGCTACTCGATTACGGCGGTGGCACGAACCGGAGCGCGCAGGGCCTCGCGTACGAGGCTCCAGGGGCAATAAACCGCTCGGCGAAGGGAATCGGGCGGATCGCGAAGAAGTACTTCAGCTCGAAAGACCAGTTGGTCACGCTCGGCTTCGCGGGCGGCGGCGGACCAGCTTTCCCAGGCGCCAACTACACAGGGTGGCAGCTCGGCCGCTCGTTCGGCGCGTACATCAACAACCACGCGGTCGGCAACCCGAAGGGGATCGTCGATGCGGCCGCCGACGCCCGGAACGGCACCGACTGGTCGGACATCACGTTTGTCCACGCCACAAGGTGGCAGGACGACCCCGTGGCCCAGATCGGCCAGGGTACGGCGGCGTACCCGAAACCACTCAAGTCGAAGGCATGGGAGATCGTGCGCGATCGTGGCGCGCATGTGTCGATCGCCGTCCTCATCGAAATGCAGA
>QHWL01000700.1:2319-3049 GCA_003222555.1 Acidobacteriota bacterium
ATGGGATTCTGCCGAGCCTGAGCGCCGATGTGGACACGAACATGACCCCCGACCCGTTCTCCCTGATGCGGGGCGCGTTCACCATCCAGAGGGCGCTCGCCAACGATCTGGCCTTCCCGGAAAGCAACCCCGGCAACCTGCCGATCCCGCAACTGGTGACGGCGCGGCAGTGCATCGAGATGGGCACCATCGCCGGTGCAGCGGGCAGCGGTCTTCTGGACAAGATCGGCACGCTGACGCCCGGCAAGGAGGCCGACATCGTCATTCTGGACCCGAATACCATCACCATCGCCCCGTTGAACAACGTGCCCGGGGCGATCGTGACGATGATGGATACGCGCAATGTCCGCCACGTGATGATTGCGGGCAAATGGGTTTACAGGAACAGCAAGCTCGTAGGCTTCGACGAGGCGAAGCTGGTGCGAGACGTGATCAGGGCGCGCGACAAGGTCCTGGCCCGGATCAACAGCAAGCCGCTCGTCGGGGCGATTCCCGCGGGCCTCAACAGCTCCACCAATCCATACAGGCCGAACTTTTTCGACTCCTGTTGTCATAAGGGGCTGAATACCACCGCGCCGGAATATAAGTTGAGACCGTGAGCGCCGTTTTACCGCAGAGCACGCAGAGCGCGCCGAGAATTCTTCAAGTTTCTTCTCGGCGGTCTCCGCGGTCTCCGCGGTTAACGTTTCTTCACAGTTCTTCGTCCTGCACGCGAGTCGTGTCAGAAAGG
>QHWL01000700.1:3072-5726 GCA_003222555.1 Acidobacteriota bacterium
TCGCTGCGGCGTACTCGATTCAGCCGGTGCAGACCCAGGCCAACCGGTCGGGGCCAGTCGTGCTGTACGAGGGGGCGCGGCTCATCGCCGGCGACGGTAGCGCGCCGGTCGCCGACTCGGCGTTTCTGGTCGAGAACGGCACGATCACAAAGGTTGGCAAGAAGGGCGAACTGACCGCGCCGCGCGGGGCTGGCCACATCAATCTTACTGGCAAGACGGTCATGCCCACCTTGATCAATGCGCACGGGCACCCCGGCTTCCAGCGAGGCCTGACCTACAGCGCGGACAACTTCACGCGTGAAAACATCATCGATGATCTCAATCGCGCGCTGTATTTCGGCGTGGCGGCCGTCCAGTCGCAGGGCATCGAAAAGGGAGAAGTGATGTACCAGATTCGGGCGGACCAGGAAGCGGGCAAGCTGGGCGGCGCACGCCTGCACATCGCGGGCCGCGGCATCGGCGCGCCGAATGCCGGACCGGGCGGCGCCGCCTATGCCGGGATCGCGTACGAAGTGACGACCGAAGACCAGGGGAGGAAAGCGGTTCAGGAACTCGCCGGCAAGAAGGTGAACCTCGTCAAAATCTGGGTGGACGACCGGAACGGCCGCGCGCCCCGGTTGCCGCCCGATCTCTTCAGGGCGATTATCGACGAGGGGCACAGGCACGGGCTGCAGGTCAACGCCCACGTGTTTTACTACACAGACGCCGTCGAGCTCGTGAACGCGCGCATCGACGCCATCGTGCACCTGGTTCGCGACAAAGAGATGGACGATGCGCTCGTGGCGTCCGTCGTGCAGCACAACGTCTACGTCATGCCCAACCTCAGTCCCGAGCGAGGGACGCACGCGGAACTTCCGCATTGGCTGCAGGACGGCGATCCGCTGATGAAGCTGTTGCAGGAGTCGGTGTCGCCGCCTGTCATCGCGCGGATGAAGAAGCGGTACGAGAATCGGGATGCGGCTGGGGTCGAACGGGCGCGCACGCAATACGGGATCCTGCAGCGCAGTCTCGCCAGACTGGCCAAGGCCAACGCGAAGATTACGCTCGGGTGCGACACCGGCCTCGAAGACTATTTGTTTGGCATGTCCGAGCAGCACGAGCTCGAAAGCATGGTCGGCGCCGGCATGACTCCCATGCAGGTCATCGTCGCCGCCACGAGCCGGCCGGCCGAGTACATGAAGCTCGACAAGATGGGCGTGCTCGCGGCAGGCAAGGAAGCGGATTTTCTGGTGCTCGACGCCAATCCGCTGGACGACATCACGAACACGCGGCGGATTTCGAAGATCTACGTGAAGGGCGCCGAGATTAATCGGGCCTCGTTGCGGCTGTCCCTAACCAAGGCGTTCACGAACTGACTAGCAGGAGACTCTTCATGAAGGTTCGCATTTTGTCGTTCCTGTTCGGCTTGGGCTTGTCGCTCAACAGTTGACCGGCACGATGGCCGGCACCGTCAAAGACTCCCAAGCGGCCGTCATGCCCGGTGTCACCGTCACCGCCACCAGCGACGCGCTGATCGGCGGTCCGCGCACGGTTGTCACGAACGAGACGGGAGCCTATCAATTCACGACTCTCCCACCCGGAGTGTTTCAGCTCACCTTTGGACTCTCCGGGTTCGTCACGCTGAAGCGTGAGGGAGTTGTCGTCCAGGTGGCGCAGAACACGCGCGTCGACGCGGAGCTGCAGGTCGGGTCGCTGGAAGAAAGCCTGACGGTCACCGGCCAGCCTCCCGTGGTCGATGTCCTGAGCACGACGACCCAGACCAACATCCCGAAAGACATGTTCGAAGCCATCCCCACGAGCCGGAATCCGTGGGTCATGGCCGGTTTGGTGGCGGGCGTGGTGACCGCGCGTCTCGACGTCGGCGGCACGCAGGCGATGCAGCAGTATGCGCTCGAAGCGTACGGCTCGGCGGATAGTCAGAAGACGTTTTCGGTTGACGGCCTCAAGATGAACTGGTCCGGCGCCAGCGGCGGGTCGACCAATCAGTACTACAGCAGCGAGATGTTCGACGAATACAACATGCAGACGGCTTCGGGCACTTCTGAGATTGATGCCGGGGGCGTCTACATGAACATGGTCACGCGCTCGGGTGGCAACACATTCAAGGGCGACTACGGGGTCCTCTTCATGAACGACAAGCTCCAGGGTGACAACGTCGACGACGCGCTTCGTCAGCGGCTCAACCTGGCGCCCGGTGTTCCCGCTGCGGCCGCGGGCAACCCGATCGACAAGTCGTACGATTGGAGCGCCACGCTCGGCGGACCGATTCTGCGCGACAAGGTGTGGTTTTTCAGCTCATTCCGCTGGTTCCGGCTCGATCAGTTCCAGATTGGCGCGGTCAACCCGGATGGATCGCTCGGGATCGACGACAATCGCATCCGGGCCGGAATGGGCAAGGTCACCTACCAGGCGACGACCAACACAAAACTTTCGTACCTGATGATCCCCCACCTCAAGGAACGATTCCATCGCCGGAACTCGCCTTTTCTGGCGATACCGGACAAGGCGACGGTCAACAATCCACTTGATACGAACAGCTTTGTCGCGAAGTACAACCAGGTCGTCGGCAAATCGATGTTGGTCGACATCAGCTTCGGGCGCGTGTGGGGTATCTTTGCCAACCACTATCAGCCCGAGGTCGGCCCGGGCGACAT
>QHWL01000080.1 GCA_003222555.1 Acidobacteriota bacterium
CTTTTGTGCGCGCCAACGATCGTCGGCGCCGGCCGAGCTCGCGCCCCGCGCCGCCAGCGCGTCGCGGTTGCCGAAGATTCCCTCCAGGATCGCCGACCGATCCGGCTCCTGCTCCTCGATGATCGACAAGAGCACCCGCGAGCCGTACTTGATCCACCGCGGTTGCGGAACGACGCGCCCGTCCGGTGTCGTCTCGACGACCTGGCGCCGCAGCACCGTCAGCACCAGTTCGGCGTTCGTCTTGTCGTAGTCCACTCCCAGCTTCGCGAAGAGCTGCTTGACGGTCTCACGCCGCTCGTCGAGCAGCTTGAGGAACAGCTCCGGCGTCACGCGATCGCCTTTCTTGGACATCTGTCCGTCGCCGGTCAGCTCAACGCCGTGGAAGACGGTCAGATACAGGAAGTGCCAGAAGATCTCGTACGTCGCGAGGTCGTTCATGAAGCGAAGTCCGGTCCGAGGATCGTAGATGGCAGCCGCGTTGTTGCCGAGCAGTTGCTGGTACATGAATTCCGTCGCCATGTACATCGCGTATCGCAGGCCGTCTTCGGTTGTCGGCCCTTGCGGGCGAGCCAAGAGCCGGTTCAGCGCCTCCTCGGAGAACAGCTTGTCGAGGGTGAGATCGGTCTCCGAAAGCTCGAGCGGAGCGATGCGGCCGTTCTTGAGCAGGCCGAGATCCTCGAGCTTCTTCCGCTCGTCGGCTTGCAGCTTGTCGACCACCGACTGGAGATCCTTCACGCTGGTCACCAGCGGCTCGCGCCCCGCCTCGACGTACTCTGGGGTGGTGGTCGCGACCCAGCTTTGGCGATAGGTATCGTGGAGCGTGCCGTTGATCAAAAAAAGTCCGGTGAGCCGTTCGAGCAGTTTGTCGAACCAGATGTTGCGGAGCGCCTTGGCGTCGTTCTCGGGCGCGCGCGGGTTCTGCATGTGCGCCGCCATACCGCCAATGGGCGTGCCGCCCGCCAGGAGCGCCAGCAGCGCGTTGCGCCTCGTGTAGTAGGACATCGACGGCTCGGTCATGGTGACCGTGTTCGGATCGGGAATCACCATCGCCGGGTCGTGCCGGAACATCTCCTCCCGGCTGTTGAGATAGTCCCACCGGCCCACGTTAGGCCCGATGAGGTTCTCGCGCAGTACCCACTGGATGACTTCCTGCTGCAGCGCGTACTCCGCGCGCTCGTTGAGCATCTTGATCTTCAGTGACCCGCGCGCCAGGCCCATGGCCTCTTCCATCGCCTTGAGCAGGCGCGAGACGAGCCGGGCTTCTTCCCACGTCTCGACTTTCGGAATGTAGTAGTAGATGCCAGAGCCGTTTTTTTTCTGCGATTCGTAGTTGTTCAGCGCATGAATGACGAGCGCGGGAATGATGGCCGGCACCTCTTCGCCGTTCATCGTGATCTGCCGGTTGCGCAGGTGCAGCCCCGGAACACGGTGGAAGATCGTCGGCCATTTTGCCGGCGGCAGGTCGATGGTGTACTTGCGCAACCGGCCGGGAATCGGCTTTCCCTGTTTGTCGAGCTCGAGCTTCTTCGGATGCGAGAACGGCTTGTCGTCCCACTTGTGGGCGAGGATGTCCCCCAGGTTCTGCCAGGCCTGATACAACTGTTCTTTGTAGTCGCCGGCGGCGTCTTCCCAGTCCCACATCCACGACGCCGCGCCGGTGTTGAGCGCGCCCATCGCCATTCCCAGGTCGATCGAGGGCCCCGTGCCTTCCAGACCCGGCGTCGTCGTGTCGCGCGGAATCGGCACCGTGGGGTTCAGCCGCCAGGCAATCGGCGTCCGGCGGCCGAAAAAATGATCGAGCATGCCTTGCCGGATCTCGCCAACCGTCCTGCTGTTGCCGTCCGCGTCGCTCACCCGGAGAGACGCGGGCAGGAATCCGTAGCGCTGCTCGCCGCGAACGACCTTGTCCTGAAACGTGTGCCGGGCTGTCAGAAGCGTGCGAAACTCCTCACTCGTCTCCTGCGTCAAGTTCGCGATGAGCGCTTCTGCGTTCACGGAGCGCCCATTCACGTCCTTCGCGCCGAAGAGCGAACCGTACTTCTCCAGGATGTCGGGACGAATCTCAACCGTTGACCGGGTCACTGAGCTCCTCCTGTTTGTCGCCATTGTCGTCGCAACCTCCATCCTCAGGTCGGCTTCCGGGCGCACGTGATGTGGGGCGGACATTATAAGACAAGGTCCAGCCTAATAGGACAAGGCCTGCCTGCGGCTCGGGCTTTTCAGGATCGGCGATGCGTTTTCAAGATTTCGTCGATGAGGAACAGGTCGGTGAGAAGGGCGCGCAGGTGAATGGAAGCGTTCAGGTTGTCGATCAACTGCGAGCTGATCGAAGCCTGGGCCAGCACGAGGCGAAGCGTCGCCTGCGCGTCCCGGCTGTCGCGGTCGAGGACGCTGAGGAAGTCGCGGTACGGCGCAGTCGGTTCGACGTTCAGGCGCTCGACAAAACCGTTGAGGAATTCGGCCAGACCGGCCAGCGCCGTGTCGCATCGACGCAAATACTCACGGATCTGAGCTCCGGAGGCGCTTCCTTCCTCGCTCGGCAGGCCCTGGGCGGCGTACGCGAGCATGAACTCGTAACATTCCTCGATGGCGTTGCAGCGGTCGTTGAGTTCTGCGCTCGTCTCTTCGGTCGTTGTTCCCGGGGTCCCCTGGACACCCGACGCTCCCAGAGCCCCTTCGCGCGGCTGCGGCCCCCCGGCCGTCACGCCCGTCTCGCGCGCTCGCCCGGCTTGGAGCCGACGACCCATCGGTGGGGATCGTGATATTGGAGGTATTGCCGGCGAGTGACCCAGCCGAGCAACATGGACTTGGTGATCCACCACTTGTCGGGCCGCACGGCGAAATACACGTGCGCGATCACCAGACCCACCAGAGACACCCCCGCCAGGCCGTGCATGACGTAGGTGAACCCCCACGTGATGTCGCTGAAGAGGTACGGATCGCGCGTGAAGAAAGGCGTCCGCACTCGACTCATCATGAACACGCCGGTGCCGACCGCCGTCAGACCCGCGAAGACGATGGCCAGATGGTAGAGCCGGTTGCCCAGCGGATACTTGCCCGGCTTCGGGCCCGCAACCTCATGGCCGAGCTCGCGCAGGATTTCAGCCTTGAACTCCGGGATGTCGCTCGGTCCCACCCAGATCGACCAGAAATCCATCCAGAAGGTGGCATGGACGATGTGGAACAGAATCGCCGCCGTCAGGACGAGGCCGGCCATCCAGTGCCAGGTCACCCACGCGAACTGAATCCCGACCACCGGCAGAAACGCGGTGAAGAGCAGCGTGAACATCGACGCGGCCATCACCCAGTGGAACATGCGCGCGGCGAGAGAGTGGCGTGGAATCCTATCGGGGAGATCGGTCCGCGCCGCTTCCATTGCGTCTGTTTCGGCAGCCGTTCGCTTGCGGTGCGCGGACAGCACCATGTAGCTCGCGTGCGCGACGAGAAACACGATTCCCGCAAAGAGCGAGGCCCAGAGCAGATTCCACGAAACGTGCGTAAGGATCTGTTGCTGCCAAGGATTGCGTCCCCAAGTTAGGAAGTCCACGTCCCGTCTCCTCCGCGAATTGCGCGCTTGACCAGGTTTCTCATCAGGGGAATTTTGTAGCCGTTGTGCTGCAAAGGCTGCGCGCCCTCGATGGCGAGCTCACCCGCCAGGTTCGCGGTCGCCTCATTACGCGGCTTCCCGCGAACGGCGTCCTCGACCTTCCTCAGTCGCATCGGGTGCGCGGCCACGCCGTTGACCGCCAGGCGCGCCCGCTCGATGCGATCGCCCGAGAACACGATCGCCGACGCCACGTTGACGAGCGGGAAGTCCCACACCTGCCGGTCGCGGACCTTCTCGAAATAGAACTGCGCGCCTGCCCAGGTTGCCGGCAGACGGATCGCCGTCAACAGGCTCCCGGGCTGCAGCACGGTCATGCGGGTGATGTCGGTGCCGGGGCCGATGAAGTAGTCCTCGGCGTCCATGACGAGCTCACCACGTGAACTGCGCACCACCATTTTGGCGTCGAGCGCGATGAGCGCCGGCGCCGAGTCGGACGGGTTGACGGCCACGCAGCGGTCCGCGCCGAAAATGGCGTGCTCGCGATTGACCGCCGTTGGTGTGTCCGCGTAGCAGATGTTGCCGCCCGCGCGATAGCACGTCCAGCCGCTCCGGTAGTACCAGCAACGCGTGTCCTGGGAAACGTTCCCGCCGATGGTGCCCTGGTTGCGAATCTGTGGAGAAGCGGCCGCCTCGGCGGCCTCCATGAGAATGCCGTATTTCTCCCGCACGAGCGGATGACTCACCACTTCGGTCAACGTCGTCGTCGCGCCAATCTCGAGGCCGTCACCCGCGGCGCGCACGCCGCGCAGTTGTTTGACCTGGCTGAGATCGACGACGACTTTCGGACGCTTGATGCGATCCTTGAGCCAATCGAAGCTGTCGAGGCCGCCGGCCATCACCCACGCCTCGCTGCGGTACCGATCGAGCAACGCCAGCGCGTCGTCGACGCTGGTCGGCTGGAACAGCTCGAAGGCGGGCATCACATCGTGAATTACGGCCATAAGGCTCTCCTCCTCTAGCGTCGTGCGAAAGAGATAAACAAAGCGCTACCACGGAGTTCACAGAGATGACCGGAGGTCACGGTTTTCTTTGATGATATTGGCCGTGGAACTCCGTTCGTGTCGGTGCCCTCCGTGGTAGAGCTTTTTCGCCGGATGTACAAGAGCGTTGTACGCATCAGATCACACGTGGGACGTCAGCCCCCTATCGACCCGCTTGCCGGCTTCGAGCGACTCCAGAATCATGGCCGGTGTCACCGGTGTGCGGCGGATCAGGTCGTCGCCGATCGCGGCCGCCAGCGCGCAGCGCAAGGCGGCGGAACCCGCACCGACGGCGGCCTCGGCAACTCCTTTCACTCCGACGGGTGTCTGCGGGTCGGGGATATCGACCGCGGCCCATTGCATCGGAGTGACGGTGGGGATATCGAGGATCGTCATCGGCTTGTTGTAGTGGAAGCGTTTCGCCAGCGGGACGCCGTACTGCTGGTCGTAGACCCAATGCTGGCTGCGCGTGTGTCCAAAGCCCATGATCGCTCCGCCGTGCAGCTGTCCCTCGAGGCCCCGCGGGTTCAGCACCGTGCCGACGTCGGCAACCGCCAGGTAATCGAGGATCCTGTAGGCGCCGGTTTCCACGTCGACCTCGACCTCGGCGAAGCCAGCCACGAAGGCCTGGGTCGTGCCCCTGCGCGGATAGTTGTCTTTGGCGACGCCCATCAGGCCGAGGCCGGCCAATCCCGTCGCGGATATCGCCGTCATCGAGTTGATGTCCTTGGGCAGCTCGTGGCCGTCGTACTTGCCTCCGAGCTCGATCGCGCGTTTGGCCGCCTGGGCAAACGTCAGGCCGCGGCCAGGGTTCCCCTTGCGGAACACGCGCTCCTTGGCGACGTCGTAGTCGTCCGGGCTGCCCCCGAGATCCTTCGCGGCAATCTCCTGCAGCTTCCGTTTGGCGTCCAGGCCCGCTGCCAGGTTGGCTCGCGAGTTGGCGTGCGCGGTCTGACTTCCCCCTTGCCGGGAGCTCCACGGCACGTTCTTGCCCGAGCTGCCCCAGGTGACTTCGCACTTCTCCCACGGCATGTCGAGCGTTTCGGCGGCCACGCGCGCCGTGTCGAACACCGAGAGCGTGCCCAGGTTGCCGACGCCCTGCTGGATGTACAGCTTCCCGTCCGGGCGAATCGTCAGCAGCCCGTCGAAGCCGATGGTGCCGGCCGAGAAGTTGCTGAGGCCGACGCCGAGCCCGGTCACCTTCGTGCCACGGCGCACACCGCTTCGCTGCTTGCGCTCGTCCCACTTGAAAAGCGCCGCGCCCTTATCGAGCGCTTCGCGCGCGAACGCGCCCGTCAGCTGCGCCCGGTTCCCCCGTGCGTTCGGGGGGCCGAAGGCAGATCCGGTAATCGGCGCATTGATCTTGCGAATCTCGATCTGATCGATCCCGAGCTGCCGGGCCGCCTTGCTGATGAGCGGCTCGAGCAGCGTCATCGACTGTTCGCCGCCCGGCCCGCGCTGCGGCCCGCGCGGCGGCGTGTTGGTGAGCACCGCGGTGCCGCGGAAGCGCATGTTCAGAGGCGTGTAGTTGGCCGAGGCCACGGTTGCGATTTGTGCGTAATCGCCCGCCCTGGTGAAGGGGCCCCCGTCCTGCACGATGAACAGATCCATGGCGGTGATTCGGCCGTCCTTACGGAACCCGATTTTCGCCCGCATGACCATCCCCGGGCGCGCGCGGCCGATAGAGTGATCTTCCTCGCGGCTGATCCGCATCATCACAGGGCGGCCGGTCTTCTTCGACAGCAGGGCCGGAATCGACATGTGCATCGCGGTTTCCGGATTCTTGCCGCCAAAGCCGCCGCCGCAGTACTCGCTGACCAACACGACATTGGCTTTGTCAACGCCTGCCCAGTTCCCGCACGACTGGCTCACGTGCGCCAGCGACTGCGCCGACCCGTGCAGATAGAGCTTGCCGTTCTGCCAGTAGGCCATGCAGCTCCGCGACTCGAGGGTCTGGTGCGAGGTCGACTGGTGAACGAGTGTTTCGTCGACGATGAGCGCGGCGTCCTTGAAACCCGCTTCGACGTCACCGACATTCCAATTGTCCGGAGCGTCGCGCAAGGGGAGCCGTCCTGCCTCGACTTCTTTCCAGTCCTCGTCCGTCCACTTGATCGTCTTGACCTCCGGACCGACAAAGACGTTGCCTTCCACGCGGGCGTTGGACCCGCCCGGGCGAAGGCTCTGGAGCGGGTCGACACAGAACGGGAGCGGTTCCAGATCGAGCACGATTTTCTCGATCGCCTCGGCGGCCGTCAGCTCGTCGATGGCCGCCACCGCGAGGATGGGCTCGCCCTGGTAGACGGGCTCGTTAGTGAGTCCCAGTTCGGGCTTGATGTTCGGCTTCGGGGGTGCTGCCGCCGCCCCACGGCCGCGGCCCGGCCCCTCCTCTTCCGCGGCGGCGGCGCCGCGAGCGGGCGGTCCCACGACCGGCACGTCGTCGGCGGTGAGGATGGCGTGCACGCCCGGCATTTTGAGGGCCTCGCTCGCGTCGATGTTGCGCACCCGCGCATGCGGCATCGGACTGAGGAGCAGCTTCACGAACAGCATCCCGTCCGCGCGGTAGTCCTCCGCGTATTTCGCTCGACCCGTGACCTTGGCGACGATGTCGGGCGTTTGATAGTTGTGTCCGATCAACTTGTAATCGGCCATCGTCAGGTTCTCCGCATGTTCTCAGCGCCGCGCATCATCGAGTTCAGGATCTTGTTGTAGTCCTGGCAACGGCACAGGTTGCCCGAGATCCCGTGCGCCAGCTCCGCGCGCGTGGGGTTCGGGTTCGTCTTCAGGAAGCCGACAGTAGCCATCACAAACCCGGGCATGCAGAACGCGCACTGGAACCCCTGCTCGTCGACCACGCCCTGCTGCACCGGGTGCAGCTGACCG
>QHWL01000684.1 GCA_003222555.1 Acidobacteriota bacterium
TCACCCTCATTTTAGCTGCCTACATGTCTGCTGCCGGTGACCGTGCGCCCGAGATCGTGCCTTCGGCCATTTCTGCGGCGGCTTCAGCCGGGGCGGCCCCTCAGGCCACTCAGCGGGCGCCATCCGTTCCGACGCCGGACACCGAGACCGCCTACATGTGTCCCATGCACCCGGACTATACGGCCGACAAGGACGGCAAGTGCCCCCGCTGCGGCATGAATCTCGTGCTCGCCACTCCCTTTGACATGCGCGACTACCGGCTGGAGTTCCAGACGGTGCCTCGCGTCGTCACGGCAGGCAGGAAGATCGTGCTGCTCTTCAAAGTGTTCCACCCTGGCACCGGCAAGCAGATCGCGAAGTTCGAGCTCGTGCACGACAAGTTGTATCACCTTTTCGTCATCAGCCAGGACATGAACGATTTCCAGCACATCCACCCCGAACAGCGAGCGGACGGAACGTGGGCGATCGACGTGACGTTGCCACGGCCCGGATATTACAAGGTCCTGTCGGACTTCCTTCCAAGCGGCGGCTCGTCGCAGTTCATCGCGCGCCCCCTCGTCACCGCGGGTTACACTGGCGACCTGCTCGGATCGAGTGCTCATCTCGAGCCCGACCGGAGTCTCACCAAAACGGTCGACGATATCACCGCTGAAGTCGCCTACGATCCCCAGCGGTTTGTCGCCGGCCTCTACGGCCACCTGACGTTCCACCTGTCCGATGCCGTGACGGGGCAGCCCATCAAAGACCTCCAAACCTACCTGGGTGCGTTCGGACACACGCTCATCATGAGCGAGGACATGGTGGATTATGTCCACTCTCACCCGATCGAATCGATACCTCAGGATGCGAATCTCGAAGAGCTGCGGGGGGGCGTTTGAAGGACTGATGCCGAAGCCGGGCCATTACCGCGCCTGGACTCAGTTCCGGCGCAACAACAAGATCTACACGTTCACCAACACGTTCAATGTGATCGACGTGGGAGACCTTTCCCGACGGTGAACTTCTCGCCAATCGCAGGACGCCCGGTCCTCTCATAACGAGCAACCGTCAACTTCGCGGCGCCCGGCTGCGGCGTGTCGTCGGGATTCACGTAGTAGCTCGTCACCACGAGCTCGGTGCCCTTCAAGAGGAGCACCGGTTGTTTGAAGATGTACGGCGTCGGCCAGTCCTGCAGGATGTCCTTCAGCAACAGGAGAGCCCTTGTACCTCCATCCGGACTCCTGGCAGCCACTTCCATCGCCTGGGCTCCCGGAAGCAATTCGGGTCGAAGAGCAACGACGTACGTATCAGCCGGCAATGTTGTCGCCGCACGGAATTTCTGCGCGGTCGCGTTCGCGGGAACCTCGCCTCGCGCCTCCAGGACGAAATCAGACGGGCGATTGGCGGGAGGCGCGCCCGCAAAGTAGAGGCCCAGTGTCCCGCGATCTTCGACCGGTGCTCCGGCACTTCGGTAGTGAATCTCCGCGACGACATGCGAACCAGCCGGGACGCGATAGGCGGTCCGGTCCGGCAACATCGTCACACCATACCAAGGCGTCCAGCTTCCAAGCCACTGCCCGGTCTCTTGCAGGGAGAAGAACGCGGCCCGGACAACGCGACGGTCGCCGGGTTTGAATTCCAACGCTCGGATCCACCGTTCGGACGCCAGGCCTAGATCCACGACCGTGCGCCTGATCTCGTTCGCCTTTCCCGGAGCAACCGTATTGGCGGGGAGTTGCCGTAACAGATCGGGCTTCCCTAGCTGCCAGCGATCGAAGTCAGGTTTGATCGCCGGGCCGGCGGGACTCTTCGGGGTGTCGGACAAGTTCATCAAGACAGTCTGTCCCGCGCTCTTGGGGCCATTGCCTTCCACCCACGACACGACGAACGCCAATTCACGGATGGTGAGGCCGTTGTCGTTCGCGAACTCGCCGTACCCGGGGACGGCCCGCCAGGGCGGCATGTGCCGGCGCAGCGCTTCCTCTTCGATGGATCGGGCCCACGGCCGCGTTTCCTCGTACGTCGTCAACGGGAAACCCAGATTGTTCTCCGTATGGCACGCCACACACTTCTTGTTCAGGATTCGCACGATTTCACGGTCGAACAACACGGTCGTGGTGATGGTTTCGTGAGAGAGAGCCACTCGCGGCCAGAACGTCCATGCGGTCCCAATGCAGGCGACCAGAATCGTCAAAACGGCTTTTCTCGTCACTCTTCGGCTTCCTTCTCGTCTCTACCTCGAGAGCTGCGTCTGGGCAGCAGGGAAGATCGCGATCCGGTCGCCGCGCACGGAACCAACCCAGATCTCCTTCCCGATCTGAATGGCCACAGTACCGGAACTGAACGCGTCACTATAGGGGTAGCGAACGAGCTCCTGGAACTTCAGCGTGTTCGGATCGACCTTCACGACGTTGGACGTCTGCGAAGGGGCTGTTCCTCCCTGGCCAGCGGCGAGAAGCGCGCCATCCGGCGCCCACCGCAGGTTGTCAACGCGAAACCCAACCCCAACAGCGTCCCTCTTAACCGGCGTCTGCCCTCGCGACAAGCGAATGAAGGACTGGCTGCCCCATCCGCCGATGTACAGCCACTTGCCGTCTTTCGAGATCTCCAGGCCATTGGCGCCGGCTGATTCACTCCCCGGGACGATCTTCCACCCGGTGCCTGTGTGCCATTCCCACACCTCGCCGTTGTTCTCGCCCGCCATCATTCTGCCCCGCCCGGCGGCGTCGGCGCCGCGCGGCGAGAAATTCGTGGTCACGAACCCGCCGTCCGGCAGACCGACGACGGAGTTCAACCCTATCGGATCCGGCGCAACGGCGCATCCACTCCACGTCAACGTCGGTGCCTTCTGCCGAGCGTCGAGTTCGAAAACCTCAATCGACTCTCTGTTGCCATGATGGACGACGAACAGC
>QHWL01000685.1:0-1553 GCA_003222555.1 Acidobacteriota bacterium
TGGTCGTCAAGTTCAGTCCTGAAGGCAAGGTCCTCATGACGCTGGGGAAACCCGGCGTGAGGGGAAATCCTCCCGAAGCCCTGACCGACCCGACTGATGTCGTGACCGACCCGAGGAATGGTGACGTTTACGTGGCAGAAAGCCATATGGACGTGACAGATCCCCATCTGGTCGGCCACATCTCCGTGTTCGACAAGACAGGCAAGTTCCTCAGAACGATCGGCAAAACGGGAACCGGGCCGGGCGAGTTCCGGACGCCCCACGCGCTCGAGTTCGATTCGACGGGCCGGCTGATCGTCGCCGACCGCCACAACCATCGCATCCAGATCCTGACCAAGGAGGGAGGGTTCCTCAGGGAATACGACGACTTCGGCCGCATCAGCGGGCTGGCCATCGACAAGAACGACGTAATTTACACGGCCGACTCAGAGTCGACCGAAAAGGTTCACCCAGGATGGCTCAGGGGGATCCGAATCGGGAGTCTCAAAGACGGCAGAGTGACGATGTTCATTCCGGCCCACAAGACGGATTCTCCCGACGGCGCCATGGGGGAAGGCATCGCCATCGACGCCGCTGGCAATTTGTACACAGCGGAAGCACAACTGAGGGGCGTGACGAAATACGTCAAGAATTAGACGCCAAGCCGCGATGCTAAAATCCGCTCCGTGATTTCTGACGTCGGGCCGCCACGGAGTCGCTGGCCCGGCCGCGACACGTGGCTCGCCGTGCTTCTCTTCACCGCGCTGACGGTGTTGCTGGCCTATCCGCTTTCGCTGCATCCCTCCAGCCTCCGGTTTCCGACCGGCCCGGACGGCGAGATCGGATGGTACGTCCTAGGGTGGGACACGCACGCGTTTCTCCATAAGCCGTGGGCGATCTTCGATGCCAACATCTACCATCCACAGCGCCTGACGCTCGCCTACGGCGAGAACCTGATCGGCATTGCGTTGTTCGCGGCCCCGGTCATCTGGTTGACCGGCAACCTGCTGCTCGCGGCGAACGTCGCGGCCATGCTGTCGTGCGTTCTCTGCGGCGTCGGGGCCTACGTCTTGGCTCGGCGTGTCGGCCTCACGGTGGCCGCCGCGGTGATTTGCGGAATCGTCTTCGAGTGCGCCCCCCCGCGGTTCTTTCGCATCGAACAGATCAACCTCTCGAACGTGCAGTGGATCCCGTTCGGACTCGCGGCGCTGCACACCTATCTCGACGGTGGACGGAAACGCGACCTGCGCCTAGCCGCAGGCTACGTGTCCCTGCAGGCGCTCTCGAGCGGCCACGGCACGGTTTTCATGGGCGTATCGCTGCTGCTGTTTGTCCTCTACCGCCTGCTGCTCGGCGAACCGCTGCGCGTGGTGAGGCGCGTCCAGGACCTGGGAGTGGTGGGGGCGGTGCTGCTTCTCTCGCCGATCCTGGTGTTCCTGCCCTATCGCGCCGTGCAACACGAAGTTGGGATGAGACGCGGTCTCGGGACCTGGGAATCGAACTACGGCGCGTTCCTCGCCTCGCCGTCGCACGTGCACCGGTTCCTGCTCTCGCTCGTCACGACGACGGATGTG
>QHWL01000685.1:1694-3925 GCA_003222555.1 Acidobacteriota bacterium
CCTGTGGCTGCTGACGGGCGCGGTGTCGTGGGCGCTTCTGAGCGCGGCGCGGCAAGCGTTGCCCGCGGGCACCGGACTGAGGGGACAGTACTACGCGAACGCAAAATGGGACGGCAGGCCGTTGATGTCGGTCGTCGACCGAGAGCCGTCAACGGCGCAACTGCTGGAGCGCTGGAGCAACGAACCACCGCAGACGTTCAGCACCGCGTGGAACGGCTACCTCAGCATCGTCCGGTCGGGGCGGTATTTCTTCGCGACAACTTCCGAAGATCGCTCGAGGTTGTACATCGACAATGAATTGGTCGTCGACAACACGGGCCGTCAGGCCAATGCACAAGCGGGAAGCATTCGGCTGGACCGCGGGCCGCATCGCGTCGCCCTGGAATACGTGCATGTCGCTGGAGATCCCGCCCTGAAATGGGAATGGCTGTTCGACAGCGGCGGCGACAACGCTTTCAACGCCGTGCCGCGCTGGGCCCTGTCGCAACGCCAGGTGAGCTCCGCGACGGTGGTCGCCGCCCGCCTCGTCGAGGCGCTTGGCGGCGCCTCGATGATTCTGGTCGTGGTCGCGGGCATCTGGTGTGTGCTCGCCTGGCCGATCAGCCGGCACGAGACCTGGATCGAATCGCTTGCGCCGTACCGCCGCAATCCGACCGCGTTTTACCTTCTGCTCACGGCCGTTTGTGTGGGGCTCGCTCTGGGCCCGCCGTACGGCCTCTGGCGGTTCGTCTACTGGCTTCCAGGCTTCAACCTGATTCGCGTCTCGTCCCGTTTCATGATCGTGGGCCTCCTGGGAATCGCGGTGCTGGCCGGAATGGGTTTTGACAAGATTAGCAGCCGACTGGCGCGCCAGCGACGCGTCGTTTTCGCCACGGTGGTCGGTGTCCTGTTGGTCGCGGAGTACGGGGCGATACCGATTGGCGTTCAGCCGGGCAACGCGGAGGTGCCGGCCATCGATCGCTGGCTCGACAGCCAGCCGAAGCCGTTCGTGGTGGCCGAAGCACCAGTGCAGCGCCTCGAGAACTCCAGCGCCTTCGAACGACAGGAAACCGCGTACATGATCCACTCCACGGCCCACTGGCAAAAAACGGTTCATGGCTACAGCGGGTGGCGGACCGCCCTTCACGGTCAGCTGTACTCGAAGATGCAGGCTTTTCCGGACGAGACGAGCGTCGCCAGCCTCTCCGACCTTGGCGTCACGTACATCGTGGTGCACACGGACTCGTACCCGCTGGGCGAGTGGGGCCGGGTGGAGGAACGCCTTCGGGAGTTCTCGTCGCGGCTGCGACTCGAACACGTCGAAGGTGCCGGACGCGTGTACTCCCTGCTCAGGCCGATCGCCAACGCCGTTCGCTGACCATTCAGAACTTCAGCGCGAGCTCGATCGCGTCGAGCTTGAAGCGCGAGATCAACCCGTACCATTCGCGGACGCTGATCGTGCGCATTTTCCGGATCTGCCGTCGCTTGGCCAGCATGCGCGGCAACCGGTACAATGCGGCCAGCCGCGCCTGGACGAGCAGCAGGAACAGCCGCGCCGCCGAATACTCCTTCACGAATTCCGCCGACAGCCCTTGGTGTGTGAGTACGGCATACGCCTGCATTGCGTAACGGTTCAGCGTGAAGAGTGGCGAGACAAACACGAGATAGCGCGGCATCCACTTCCAGAGGCAAAAAAGTCGGTTGCGCTCGACGTGATACGCCTTGAAAATGGAGTAGTTGCCGGCCGTCGCGGACTTCTTGTGGCGGACCAGCGTGGAGGGCACGTACCAGCATTTCCATCCTGTGAGTTGTCCCCGCACGCCCAGATCCAGATCTTCGAGGTAGCAGAAGAAGTCCTCGTCGAACCCGCCGATCCGATCGAGCATCGCTTTGCGCAGCGCGCAGGCGCAGCCGTGCGGTGCGAGGACCTCTTCGGCGCGATCGTACTGGCCCATGTTCTTTTCCTGCCACCCTCGTGAACGGCACACGCCGTCCGGATAGAGAAGCAGGCCCGTGGAGTCGAAGAAGTTCGGCTGGTCCGCCCGGACGATACGACAGGCCAGCTGGCCGACGTCCGGCTTGTCCGCGGCGAACTGCATGAGCTCCGCGATGACATCCGGATCGCACACCGCGTCGGAGTTCAGCAGGAAGACCCACTCGCCTTTCGCCGCTTCGAAGCCGATGTTGTTGCCGCGCGCGAACCCCTCGTTCTTCGCGTTCTCGATGATCAGGAGCTTGTCGCCGAAGCGCCG
>QHWL01000685.1:4214-5329 GCA_003222555.1 Acidobacteriota bacterium
AGTCCATCAGCTCGACGTGGGTCGCATCGCTCCGGAATCCCGCTTCTTGAGGCGAGATCAGGATGAGCCTGCCCTCGGGCCGCAACAGCGCCTCGTACTCTCGCAGGAGCGCGACGACCTGGTCCTCGGTCATATGTTCGGCGACATGCGCCAGTAGGAGCGTGTCGAAGCGGCCCGGGCGGTTGTAGTCCGCGGAACGCAGAAATTCACTGGGCGTGAACGCGGTCAGTCCGCCCTCCCTGGCGGCGCGCACGCAGTGTTCGTTGATGTCAACTCCAACGCTGTGCCCCAGGAGATGTAGAAGGTTGCGGCCGATCCCACAACCGATGTCGAGCGTGAACCCGGGATCGAGGCGGCGCAGGCACCAGCGGTGCAGAGCCTGGACATCGAGCCACCGTTTCCACAGGGCCGTCTGAAGCCGAATCAGCCGCTTGGCATATTCTTCGCCGTGAGTCGCGACACCTCCTGTCGTGACGCGTGGCATCAGCGCGCCCCTTCTCCGGGTCGAGTGACGGGAAGCTGGATGCGCCACCGCGTGACGTGTAATTGCCCTTCAGGCGTCATTCGCCGGATACCGACGGCCACGTCGCGGCAGGTGGCAATCCCCGCGGTAGCGCTGGTGTAGTTGTGCGAGTCGATCGCTGTTGGAATCGCAGATAGCGGGCGCAAACCCTAATCGGTTCTCGCATTCCGATGGACATCATAGTCAGATTAGGGCCGCGGCCAGTGCGAGTCAACCGCGCGCGCCGCTCGGCACGTCCAGATCGTCGGAACGGTGCGTCGTGTCCGGCTTGAGCCGGATCGGGTACGTCGTGTCCGGCTTGAGCTAGGGGCGGAGTCGCGGCTCGGACATCAGCGCCAGCGTGTTCCCCTCGGTATCTTCGAAGTCGGCGAGCCACACTTCTCGATCCGCCAGTGTGGCGATCTTGTGTGGTTCCGTCCGGAACCGAATGCCGCGCGATGTGAGTGAGTCGCGCATGTGTTGGATGTCTTCCACTGCGAAGTAGAGAACCGAGCCAGGGTGGTCGAAGCCCGGCTCGGGAGTGGACAGCATGAGCCGTACGCCATCGCAATCGAAGAATGCCAGGCGCGGCGGGGCCGCGAAAAGGAAAGGC
>QHWL01000695.1:0-2123 GCA_003222555.1 Acidobacteriota bacterium
CGACGTAGAAGACAAAAGCGCGAACCGAAAAGGGCGAAGCCTTCCCCGTGAATAGCTGAACTCGCTGCGCCAGTCTTCCTTTCGTTCGCTTCCCCACGGCACGTCATCGCGACGCATGACCGGAACCCCGAAGAAAAGGAGGTGCGCGACGCTACCCGCTTGAACAGAAAACGCAGAAGCCCAGCACGACTGTGGCGTGCCATACACGCTTCGGTCCAGGCCGACACCTGTCTCTGGAGACATCTGTACACGTCTCTGCTGACGCGGGTGCGGCGGCGACAGATTGAACTGGAGGAGTTTTATGAGGCAGAAAGCTGTGTATCGATTCTGTGTTGGAGCGATCGTGTTCGCCAGCGCATTGGCATGGCCTGCGGCGGCGGCAGCGCAGACCGTCACGGGACAAGCGAGAGCCGTGCAGGCGAGCACCATCTTTGGAACGACCACGTTGGCCGATACCGGTACGCTCAGCGATGCTCAGCGGAGAAGCACTCCGCGCGGTGACCGTCGGCTGGTCGGATCAAGTTGTGTCCGAGGCATCGCTGGCAAACCTGACCATGGTCGTCGGCGGCACAGGCATCTCGGCCGGAGTCGTCCTGTCGAGGGTTTTGGCTGCCGCGGATGCGCCGGCGGCAGCGAGTTCAACCGTTGGCGACCTCGCGATCAACGGCGTTCCAGTCGACGTGACGGGGAGCCCCAATCAATGGATTTCTATTCCCGGGGGTCACCTAGTGATCAACGAGCAAATCGTTTCTCCCAGCGGCACGATCGTGAATGCCCTTCACGCCACCGTGCTCGGCGTCGCCGACGTGGTCATTGCGTCAGCGACGGCGGGATTCTCGAGCTTCTGAAAAGCCCGCATCGAGCCATCTCGGTGCGCCAGGAGGACATTCCATGTTCAAATTAGTCAAGGCATCCATCGTCGCGGTTATCGTTGCGTCTGGAATGTTGGCGATCGCAACTATTCCGGCACGTGCCGCAGTCTTTTTCATCCCGACGCCGTGTGACTTCATCACGGGCGGCGGATTCATCTTTACCGATTCGGGCGCAAGGGCGAACTTTGGCGCCCACGGCGGCTGCAAACACGGGGACTTCTGGGGGCACGTGAATTACGTCGATCATGGCGGATTCAACGGCGTCGCGCCCTACCACGTCGACAGTCTCGAGATCACCGGATATCTCAAATTGGACGAGGCCCCGAATGGACGGGAAATTTGCGGGGTCGCCAGAACCAACGCCGGTGAGACGGTGAATTTTCGCGTGAGAATGGAGGACAATGGCGAGCCTGGGACCAGTGATCGCTTCGGGATCGTGCTCTCGAACGGTTACCTGGTCACCACGCGCCTTCTAGGCGACGGCGGGCCCGGTGGTGGAAACATCCAGCTTCACAAACCGAACCCCTCGACCACGGGACCTGACCCGCAACCAAGTGAAGAAGAGATGTGCGCAGGACTGCCGAGCCCTGGTTTCTGACGGGCAAGCGGCGATTCGATCGGAATACCACCCAACAACAAAGAGCCGGCCGCTGCCGGCTCTTTTTTTGTGTGCGCGACGGCGCCGCGATCGGGACGGCCAACATCGCGATCGGCACACAGAGCAAGGGACGTCGAAGCATGGCGAGTCTCCTTGATCCAATCTCAGTTACAATTTAGAGACGATAGACAGGGATACCCGAATCCCCACACGCGGGAATCGCCTTTATCAGAGGAGCGTGTATGACACGCACACTGTCTGGGTTCCGTCGGGTTCAGTTGCAGCTGTGTGTGTTGCTGGTCGGTCTCGGCGTGCTCCTCCCATTCGGCCATGTGGGAGCGCAGGCGCAGCGCAAGACCCTAAAGGTGCTGTTTATTGGCAACAGTTACACCTTCTACAACAATCTCGGCGACATCGTCGCCGGCATCTCACGCTCGAAAAAGGACGGTCCGATCATCGATGCCACGATTGCGACGGTTCCCAACGAGGATCTCGCGTGGCATCTACAGAACGGACCCGCGGTTCGGGCTTTGGAAAAAGGCGGGTGGGACTTCGTCAACATTCAAGAGACGAGCCTTTTGCCGGGAGGTTCGCAGGCCCCTGCTGGTGAGGGACGAGGAGGAGCTCCAGCACGGGGACGAGGCGGGTGGATC
>QHWL01000695.1:2136-6072 GCA_003222555.1 Acidobacteriota bacterium
CCCGGTGGATTTTACGAATCCGCGCGGGAATGGGTGAAACGCATTCGCGCAAAAGGCGCAACACCGCTGCTCGAGATGACCTGGGAGCGGCGCGATAATCCCGGCACGATGCAGGAAGACCTGACCAAGATTTTCGACACGCTCGGAAACGAGCTCGGCGTCAAGGTCGCCCCGGCCGGTCTGGCTTGGCAGGAGGCCCGATGGCGCTTGCGTACCGTGGAACTCTATTTCCGCGATGGCTCACACCCATTGCAAACGGGTTCGTACCTGACCGCATCGGTGATCTATGCGACGATAACGGCCCACGATCCGCGGGGTGCCGCATCGGTGATCATGGGCCATCCCGTGTCGAACGACGGTGTCGTCGACATGGAGAAGACCGTGCCGCTCGTGGATCTTCCACAGGCCACGGCTCGTGAGCTCCAGAAAATCGCTTGGGAAACCGTCTCGGCACGGAGCAAACCGGTGTCCTCTGCGCCGGGGACGCCGAGCGCAACTGCCAGTGCTCGGGCCGCAGCCGGGAGGTAGCTGAAGGCGCCGCACACGCTGTGGCTGCCGGTCATCCCCGCTCCAGATTGGTTTGGGAACATCATCGATTTCCTCTTCCGCGCGCGGGCATGTCAGTCGGCGGAGGTGGTGTAGTGTGACAGCGCCACAGTCGGGAGCCGCAACCTTGCCCGTCGTATGGGTTTGTCGCCTTGCAATGATGGTGCTCCCGATCTACACTCACGACCAAGGGGCGGGGTTCGAGTCGGTCGGGTCGGATCGGAGGTCGCGCCAACACCTGATCCGTCGTCTAATTCTTCAATTCGCCTGTTGCCAATTAGTTATGTTTATCCGAGTAATGTATTTGTCTGGTCTCGCGCCGGTAAATGGATTGCTCGCGCGCCGGTAAATAGACAGCCACGCCACTTAGGCGGTCGGCAACCCGTCACGAGGATGCTGTCATGCTGAAAAAGTGCCCGCTTCTCATCGCTCTCGTCGCCGGCATCACGGCCCTGGTGTCCGGCATCAACACTCGAGTCTCGGCGGACGGGCCGCAGCGCGTCGCGCTGGGCGACTGGCCCGAGGCGAGAGGGCCCAACCACGACGGCACGTCGAAGGAGACGGGACTGCCTGAAAAAATTGCGCTGAACGGCGAGAACTTCCTGTGGCGGGCGCCGTACGGCGGCAGATCGGCGCCGGTCGTCTTCGGCAACCGGGTGTACGTCGAGAATCCGTCGGGCCTGTTCGAGCAGGAGCAAGAGCGGGTGATGGCGCTCGACGCCGACACCGGCAAGGTGGTGTGGGAATACAAGTTCAACATCTTTCAGAGTGATGTTCCCGCGCACCGTGTGGGCTGGGCGTCGCCGGTGGTCGATCCGGAAACGGGAAACATCTATGCGTTCAGCGGGGGCGCGGAGGCCTTGTGCCTGAACAAGGACGGCAAGTTGGTGTGGCATCGGTCGATTGGTGAAGAGTTTGCCGCCTTCACCACCCACGGCGGACGGACCCAGTCCCCGATTATCGACGGCGACCTCGTGATCGTCAGTGCGGCGATCTCGAGCTGGGGCACGATGGCGAATCGGTCGCACCGCTTCGTCGCGTTCGATAAACGAACGGGAGACATCGTTTATGTGGCCAACCCAGGTGGGCGCCCCTACGACACGGCCTATGCCTGGCCGATCATCACGTCCATCAATGGCGTGCGACTCTTGATTCAAGGCTTGGGCGACGGCGGGATCCACGCCATCAAGCCGCAGACCGGCGAAAAGGTCTGGAGCTACGTGATGGAAAAGCGCGCTGGCAATACGGGCGTGGTGGCGAAAGGAAGCATCATGTTCGTGTCGCACGGTGACGAGAACCTGGACGTGGCACAGCGCGGGATGGTTGGGGCGATCGACGGATCGCAGAAGGGCGACATCAAGACGACGCTCTGGGAGCACAAGGGCACCCAGTTCGGATTCCCTTCACCAGTGGTCGATGCTGCGGCGAATCGGCTCTACCAGATTTCCGACGCCGCGAGGTTGTTTGCCTGGGATGCGGCAACCGGTAAGGAAATTTGGAGCGAGCAGATTGGCACGGTGCAAAAAGCGCCACTGGTGCTGGCCGACGGCAAGCTTTACGTAGGTACGGAATCCGGCAAATTCCTGATCATGCGTCCGCAAGCGAACAAGGTCGAGATCCTCAGCGAGATCGAGATGCCGCGGAGCAAGGATGACACGCCTGAGCCGATTTTCGCCGGCGCCGCGATCTCGCGCGGTCGGGTATTCTTCGCGTCGACCGGCGGTGTGTATGCGTTCGGCCCAAAGCAAGCGAAGAAACTCACCGGTTGGGCCGTCGATGAGCCGGCCGTCAGAGCCGAAGGTGCGCCAGCGTTCCTGCAGGTCTCGCCAACTGAATTGTGGGTGAGGCCAGGACAATCGGTGAAGGTGCACGCTCGGCTCTTCGACGACAAGGGCCGTTTCTTGCGTGAAGAAGGGAAGGCGACCTGGTCGCTGGATGGCCTCAAGGGGACGGTGACGGACGGCACCTTCACCCCAGCTTCCGATGCTGGTGAGCAGGCCGGACTGATCAAGGCCGCCGTGGGCGAGCTCAAGGCCGAGGCGCGGGCGCGCGTAGAACCTCCCCTCCCGTGGACCGAGACGTTCGATTCGTACGCCGACGGCTACGTGCCGCCCGGCTGGACCAACGCCGTGGCTGGCCATTTTGCGGTGACCACGCTCGATGGGAAGAAGGTGTTCCAGAAGGCACCCGACGAGTCTATCTTCCAGCGGCTCCGGATGTTCTACGGTCCGACGCACTGGTCGAACTATACGGTGGAGTTGGACCTGCGATCGAACACGAAGCGCCGGCAGATGGCCGACCTCGGCATTACGGCGCAGCGCTATACGCTTGTCTTGTATGGAAACGACTCGAAGCTGAAGATCGAGTCGTGGGAACCGGAAGTCCACAGGACCGTATCAGCTCCGTACGAATGGAAACCTGACGCGTGGTATCATCTCAAACTTCGCGTCGAAAACATGCCGGACGGCAAGGTGAGGGCGCGTGGCAAGGTGTGGCCCACCGGAGGGCCGGAGCCTGCGAACTGGACGATCGAGAAGATTGATCCCGTCGGCAATCACGAAGGTGCGCCCGGCATCTTTGCCGCCGCGCAGTTTGGCGCGTATTTCGACAACCTGAAGGTTTACCCCAACCAATAGCGATTCTTTGGAGCGAGTGACATCATGAGCATCCGTATTCGCACCATCGCTCCCGCCGCCGGGCCGCTGCTGCTGCTCGCCCTTTCGCTGGTGCCTGTCGCCCTCCTCGGCTCGGTGCACGTGTTCGCGTCCGATCCCGGCACCGGCGACTGGCCCATGTGGGGCGGCACGCCCGACCGCAACATGGTGTCGAACATGAAAGGACTGCCGACCGACTGGGACATCAAGACGAAGAAGAACGTGAAGTGGGTGGCCAAGCTGGGATCGCAGAGCTACGGCAATCCCGTCGTCGCCGACGGCAAGATCTTCGTCGGCACGAACAACGAAAAACCGCGCGATCCGCAGCAGGCCGGCGATCGGGGCGTGCTGATGGTGTTCCGCGAGTCCGACGGGGAGTTCCTCTGGCAGCAAACGCACGCAAAGCTTCCGTCTGGTCGCGCGAACGACTGGCCCTACCAGGGTGTGGCCTCCTCACCCCTCGTTGAGGGCAAACGTGTCTACTACGTGAGCAACACGAGCGTCGTCTGGTGCCTCGATACGGAAGGCTTCATGGACGGCAAGAACGACGGCGCGACCAACGAGAAGTTGACCGGTCCTCACGATGCCGACGTGATCTGGTCGTTCGACATGATTGAGGAAGTTGGAAATTATCCCCACAACATGTCGAACTCCTCACCGGTCATTTGGGGGGATTTAGTTTACGTGAGCACGGCGAACGGCCAGGACGAGAGCCACGTGCACATTCCGTCGCCGA
>QHWL01000701.1:0-373 GCA_003222555.1 Acidobacteriota bacterium
GGCGGCCGTGAAGCGGACGCGCCGCCGCGCGGGCGGTCGAGTGGGAAGGGCGCCGGCACATGCTGCGAGCGCCAGCGCCGCCACGTTTTCGTCGAGCGCGGCGCGTACGCCGAGATAGGCCGTCGTGAGGCGGGGATTCACTTCAATGACCACGGCTTCTGATTCCGTGAGGACCATGTCCACACCGATGTACCCGCGAAGTCCTTGTATGGCTCGGCACGCGCACAGAGCGGTCTCAACCGCCCGCTCCGCGAGCGGATGATCGAGTGGCGTCTTTCCTCCTTGGTAGCAGAACCGCAACCAGGGCACTGCGGCGCGGCCGCGACGCTCGGGAGCCTGCGAGGAGCGCACAAACTGCGCATTCACCGCCAAC
>QHWL01000701.1:475-2506 GCA_003222555.1 Acidobacteriota bacterium
GCATCGCGGGCGAGGCAGACGCCGTTGCACCCCGCTCCTCGCGTCGGCTTTACGACGATGGGATAGCCGACCTCACGCGCTGCCGTCCTCCAATTCGACCCCTGGCGGAGGACGAACGTCTTCGGGTGGGGCACGCTGTGACGGGCGAGTCGGCTCGGGAGCCCGGCTTTGTCTGATGCGCGGCGGATCGCCGCGGCCCCTGAACCGACGAGCATCTTCCCCTTCCGCTCCGCCCTGACCGCCAGGCGTTCGAGACAGCGATCCGTCTCGGGCGCCACCAGCCAGACGGCATCGGCGGACTCGATGAGAGCGTCGAGAAGTGCGGCGCTTCTGGTGGCCAGCGTCACCACCTGAACGCCGGGCGGCGCCGCCAGGGGGAAACGAGGGTCCGTGGTGGTCACGAGCTCATGACAGCCGGTCGCCGCGAGGTCCGCGACGAGCGCGTTCAGCATCGCCGAACCCTCGCGGCCCAGCGAGGCGGGGACTTCTCGCCCCGCAAGCCCACCCCCGCTCACGAACTCGTGCACCAGAATCCGCATGCGATCTAAAAAAGCATCACTAAAATCTAAAAAAGCATCACTAAAGCAACACCACGGAGGTCACGGATCAATCAGATCTAAAGGCCGTGTCCTCCGTTTCAACTCCGTGGCCTCCGTGGTAGAGAATTTTACGCGGAAGCCTCAGAGAGGATCGAGTGCAGATGGAAGTGATGTTTGCCGAGCTTGCCGCCGTAGTTGCCGGCTGAGATCTCGATGACACCGGGACGACATGCGGCATCGATGCCGACGCTGAGCGCGTTCTCAATCGCGCGACGGTCCAGGCCGTCCACAACGATCTCCAGCACCGAGTTCACGCCCTCGGGCAGTGCGCTCGTGACGCCGACGCGTCCGCGAAGCGTCGGGCAGTACGCGTCGTTGGTGGACGCGACCATTTTCTTGTAGCGCTTCGCGCCCACTTTGCTGCCGGCGCGCACGATCCCGCCGGGGAAGGGGAGAATGACGCCGCGGACCTTGCGCATGACGTCCACCGCTGCTTCCGCGGCCCCGAGGGCGGCGTCTTGATCTTTTGCCAGGATCAGCAAATTACCACCGCCGATGGCCTTCTGGACGCCAAAGGCTTCTTGCACCAAGAACTCGCCCTCCATCACCGGGATGCGCCAGTAGCGTTGACCCTCGAGGAACTTGCTCGACTGGTAGCGGTCACCGAAATGGCGCAGGACTCCGCCGACGGTGACTCGCTCGGCCGCCTGGGGCAAGCCGTCGAAACAGGCCGTGGTCGGGCAGGTGAGTACGGTCTGGCCGACTCTTTCGAGAAGCCGGCTGGCGAGCCCCGCGGCGTCGAAGCCGAAGAGCAGCACGCTTGCTCCCGATCGTCGGTCGGGTGTCTCGTGGGGAAGGAGCTCGGCTTCGATGCCCGCCTCGACTTTGCACCCGATGACCGAAGTGGCGAAGCCGGTCATGCACTGGGCTGCCGTCCGCGCCCAAGCCGGGGAGTTTGCGGTGATCAACACACGCGAGGCACGCATGTCGAAGGCCTCGGCAAACGTGCCCGCGACACGCACCCCTCGCCGATCCGTGCCCGCTCCGGGGCTCGTTCCGCGCTCGCCCGTCATGCCTTCACCGGTTTCCAAACAAGAATCTCTCCTTTGCCTGGCATCGCCGTGTCGCCAATGTAGCGCTGGTAGGCCCCGTCGTGTTCTTCATACGGAATGGTGAACCCCAGCGTCCCCAGGTGCCTGGCGTACAGCCGCAGAAACGTAGGAGTGTACGTGGACGAGTACATGAAGCTCGGCAACAGAGGAATCGGCTTCAATGAGACGATCGTGCCTCGCATCATCCAGGCGCCGGTCCGAATCTCGGCTCCGCCAAGTAGAACGATAGTCCCGCCTCTCATCTCCAGGCCCGCGAAGTCCCTCACCATGCCGCCGACGACGATGGTTCCCCGCTTCATCCGCATCCCGACTTCGAGGCCAGCCGTGCCCTCGATGAGAATGATCCCGCCCTTCATCCCAACGCGACTTCCCCGGTAGGC
>QHWL01000701.1:2567-4748 GCA_003222555.1 Acidobacteriota bacterium
GACATCTCGGTGCCCACCCAGTCCGAGGCATTTCCTGAGACTTCGATGGCGCCTCCCGTCATGTACGCCCCGAGGTGCATGCCGGCGTTGCCGACGATGGTGATGCGGCCACGGGTCATGCCGCGGCCGATCCATTTGACCTTTCTCGCATCGCCGCGGATTTCCAGCTCGTCGCTGGCCTCTCCCTCGACCTTGAAGAAGTCGTCCACGCGACACGGCTTCTTTCCCAGATAAAGGGGAAGGGCTCGGATCGCGTCATTCGCCAGCCCCGCCATCGCGTCCGGCGAGACGACCTCTGCTTCGAGTGGAACGCCGGGCTGCTCTTTGAGGGTCAGGGTGATCATGCTCGCTCCGACGCCGCCGTCACTTGCAGGTCGTGACTCGCGGCTGACGAAGGCGCTCGATCTCGACCGGATAATTTTCGAAGGACATCGTATAAACCTTGTCGAACAGCGGACGGATGTACTCCACGATCTGCTCATCGTAGGACGGGCGGACGACGAACTCCCGGCCTTCGCTCGTCGCGCGCACTTCTCCCTCCTCGACCATGATCTCTCCGCCTTTGATGACGTAGCGTGGGTACGAGAACAGGACCCCGTCCTTGTTCGGCTTCGCGGGATAGATCGTCACGTCCGCGTCGGCGCCCACGCCCAGATGCCCCTTTTGAGAAAGACCCAGGGCGCGCGCCGGACCCGCCGAGGTAATGATCGCGACATCCGAGAGCGTGTACTGGCGATCGAGGTCGGCGAGGACGATGCGCTTCTGCGCGTCCGGGTGGAGCTTCTTTGTTTGCTCCTTCCGGTAGTCGGCGTCCATCAGAAGCTGGATGATCTCCGGGTAGCGCCAGAAGCCCCCGCCGTTCGGGTGATCGGTCGTGAGGAAGACGCGCCAGGGATCTTTGATGAGCAGGAGCAGCTCGAGTCCCACCGCCCACTGAACAGCGTTGACGATGTGGCGATCGCTGTACACGTAGGGGACGATTCCGCAGCCGGTCTCGTTCTCTACATCCAGATTGCCCCACTTGCGCCCGGTCAGCTCATGAAGCAGGTGCTGCCAGGGACCGTCGGCGGTGATCGTCACGGCTTCACCGAAGAGAACCGCCCCCGCGTCGCAAGTCAGGTTCGGGTGGTTGTTGAATGCTTCCGCGATCGTGGCCGCTTCCGAGCGCATCGTGCCCCAGTCGTGTCCACCGTAGGCGTGGAATTGCAGGTGCGCCATGTGCGCACGGTGGCCTTCCAGGACCTTCATGGTTTCCAGCGTAGTGGTGAAGTTGCCCGGGACGCCGAGGTTGTTGCAATGGAGATGAAGCGGATGCGGCAACCCCAGGTCGTCGATGATTCCAGCCAGGCCCGCGATGATCTTCGCCGCCGTCACCTCGTGGTAGCCCTCGATCGGATCGTGGAGCGTGTTCGCGTTCTTTCCCCACTTCCACGCCGCGACCCCGCCCGGGTTGACGGCTTTCACTCCGTAGGCTTTCGCCGCCCAGATGAGCCAGGCAACAACGTGCTTCGCCCGCTCCACCTCGCCCACCTCCAGAAGGTCAAGGACGAACTCGTTGTTGCCCATCAACAGGAGGGTCGACTTGTCCACGATCGGGATGTCATGCAGCTCTTCGTGTGTGTGTTTAGCCGAGAGGATGGGAACCGCGGCCTCGTTGACCGTGGTCCAGCCCATCCCCGCGTACAGGTACCCTGTCGCGAAGGTGGTGGGAGTCATGCCGCCGATTCCGGCGCGGAGCTTCGGACCGTGCCGGAACTTACGCGCGACGCGCTGGTTCTCCGGAACGAGCCCGCGGGCGAAGTTGAGGGCTCCGCCGGCAACGTGAGTGTGGACGTCGACCCCGCCGGGAAAAACGATCATACCGCTCGCATCGATTGCGGGACCGCCGTCGGCCTGAGCGACGACGCGTCCATCGGCGATGCAGACGTCTTTGACGACGCCGTCGATCCCGTTGGCCGGATCGTAGACTCTTCCGCCCGTTATCCGGAACATCGCCATTCTGTTCTTCTTGTTTGCGTGCCGAGGCTCACGTACTCGACGTAGTCTCCACCTTCAGGCGGACCGTAGGGATCTCACGGCGGTAATCCTGCCACGAAGGGGGCAGTTCTGGATAGTCGCGGTGGAACCCATCCATAGGATAATTCCAGAAGAAATTCGGGGGGTCATAATCTCACGTTGTAC
>QHWL01000702.1:0-1087 GCA_003222555.1 Acidobacteriota bacterium
TGGAAACGTATTTGCAGGCGTTGCCGCTCGTAGATATGCGAACCGCGACCGTCATGGTGACGGGCCCGTTCATGCCGGAGGAGCAGCGCAAAACGCTCAGAGACCGGGCGAGGGAGATCGGCGTGCAGGTCCGGACCTCAGTCAGCGACTCGTTGAGTCATCTCAATGCGGCGGACCTCGTCGTGAGCATGGCGGGTTACAACACGGTCAGCGAGATCCTCCGCTTCCGGAAGCGGGCCATTCTTTCGCCGCGCCCCGGCCCGAGCCTCGAGCAGCGGATGCGCGCACGCATTTTCAGCGAGCGCGGCCTCGTGACGGCGATCGATCCGCAGGACCTGTCGGCG
Organism: Acidobacteriota bacterium; assembly: GCA_003222555.1. Classification (GTDB taxonomy): domain Bacteria; phylum Acidobacteriota; class Vicinamibacteria; order Vicinamibacterales; family CAVVIG01; genus JAHFUJ01. The sequence goes on from QHWL01000702.1 coordinate 345, forward strand.
CCGCGCCTCGCCACGGCCATCATGAAGTCGCTGGAGAACCTCACGGCGCCGTCAGAAATGCCGATGATGCATGGCATCAGTACTGTCAAGACCACACTGCTCAACTGGCTGGGAGCCGACCAGGCTTCGGCCAGGTCCTGGCAGGACCGGCACGGCTCGCCGGCCAGAGTCAACCTCACCGTCCTGCGGTGACACAACCATGCGTCACATACGTACCGCGTCGGCTGGAGCGATCGACCACGGCCAGGCCTCCGCCGCGGATCGCCCATCAGGCTGTCTACGACACACGGACGCACAGCATTCTCGTGTATGGCGGCGATGCCGGCCTCCCGCACAAGAAACGTCACGATATCTGGGAGTTGCTGTTCCACTCGACTTCGGATTCGGATTCCCTCATCCATACGTCATCGTCGGGAGGTGAGTCGTGAGAGTGAGAGGGCGTTCGTGTTGTCTGAGTACCTTCGTGGCTATTCTCATGCTCTGCCGACCGTCAGCCGCGCAACAGCCACGGCCGGGCGTCGTTCAGTTGACGGTCGAGGACGAGCTCGGCGGCGCCCTGGTAGGCGCCAAGGTGACGCTCGTCGCAGTCGCCACGCAGCAGACCTACGAAGGCGTCTCTGATGAATCGGGACGCGTGCGCTTCGACAAGCTCCAGGCCGGTGAGTACACAGTCATAGCGACATCACCCGGATTCAAGACGCTCGAGCGCCCCCTCACGGTCGGCACCGATCGACCGCAACCGT
>QHWL01000702.1:1096-2653 GCA_003222555.1 Acidobacteriota bacterium
CGAGGTCTCTGAACGTAAACGCCCGCTGCCTCAGAGAGAAAATGTCGAGGAGAACGCCGACGCGGTCCCCGTTGATGACGACCTCCTGGAAGGCGTGCCGATGCCGGTCGGGAGCGACAGCATCGCCGCGTTTCTTTCGAGTTTTCTCACGCCCGCTGTCGGGAAGCCGACGATCATATTGGACGGCCAGGAAGTGGACAGCCTGCACCTTCCACCGAGGGCCATCAAACGGATCGTGGTCAACAGGAATCCCTATGCCGCTGAGTACCGACGCCCGGGCAAGGCGCGTATCGAAGTGGTGTCGCAGAACGGATCGCCATCGCACCATCATGGCAACGTATCGACGGTGTTCAGCGATTCGGCGATGAGCGCGCGTGGCCCGTTCATGCAGGACAAGCCCAGTTTCCAGCAGTGGCAAGGGGATATGGGCTTTGGCGGGCCGCTTCACCGCTGGAACGGATCGTACCTGTTCTCCGGCTCGGTCAACGACAATCGCACGATAAGCGTCGTCAACGCGTTGAAGCCGGAGGGCGCCTTCAATGCCCTTGTGCCCGCGCGTCAACATGACGAGTTCTGGAGGGGACGGCTCGACCTGGGACCGAGCGACCGGATCCAGTTCTCGTTCAAGTACGACTACGGGCGCCAGAACGGCAGCAACATCGGCGTCGGTGGCCTCGCGCTGCCCGTGCTGGCGCACAACGACCTGATTCTTAATCACACCGTGCGGTTCACGGCGCATACCATCTTCTCGGCCTCGTTCGTCAACGATACGCGAGTCTCGGTGGAGCGCCCGACCGGAGCGATTGGGAACGACGCGAACGGACAACCACTGATCGTGGTGCAGGGCGCATTCCAAGGCGGCGTCGACCAGAACTTCAGACGCTCGCGGGAGGTCAACACCGAGGTGCAGGACATCGCCACGTACATCCGCGGTGCCCAGACGATCCGGTTTGGCGGCCGGGTCAAACCGCAGTTCGCGACGATAACCGACGCGGCGGACTTTGGCGGCACGTTCGAGTTCTCGAACCTCGAGATGTTCCGGGCAGCGCGACCATTCGTGTTCCGCGTGAACCAGGGCGCGACGCAGATCGAGTACAGGCCGCATGTCGCCGACGCGTTTTTTCAGGACGAGATCAAGCTGCGACCCGACTTCTCTCTCATGCTGGGTGCTCGGTACGATTTTGAGGCGTACCTCCACGATTACAACAACGTCGCCCCCCGTGTCGCCTTTGCGTTCGCGCCCGGCCAGACGAAGACGAGCGTACGGGGTGGTGTCGGTGTCTTCTATGAACACCTCGGCCAAGGTGGTATCCAGCATGCCTTGATGTTCGACGGCAGCCGGACCCGCACCCTCGTCATCACCAATCCGTCGTACCCGGACCCCTTTGCCGCAGGAACGGTAACCGTAGACACTCCCGACCGTTACCAATTCGCAAGGGATTTTTCGGCCGGGCAACTCATTCAATCCAGCGTCAGTCTCGAACGGGAGCTCAGACGCAAGACGTCGATCGCGATCGAGTACACCAGGTTGTGGGGTGTGGATCTCTTTCGCGTGCG
>QHWL01000706.1:0-577 GCA_003222555.1 Acidobacteriota bacterium
CGACCGGCGCCGCTGCGGCTGAGGCTCGCGCTGTGGAGGCGGCCGTCGGATCGCTCGCGGCGCTCGCGCGCGAGCAGCCGACGCGGCTTCAGGTTGCGGCCGGCTGGACGCCGGCGGGCGCCGCGACGGTTTGGACGGTCGCCGAGGTGGGACACGGCGCAGGAAGCGACGACTGGACGGGCGGGGGACAGGCGGACGCAATGCTCGTCGACGGATCTGGCGCAACCGTCGCGACCGGACGAACACCAATCGCGCCGGGCGCGTCGAGCGTCCGAATCGCGCTCACATCGAGCACACTCGCTCCAGGGGATTACCAGGTCCGGATCCGCACGAAGGGGGCGGGTGCCATTGCCGCGGCGAACGACGCGATGCAGATAGCGGTTCCGGCGGCGCCGAATGCGAACGGCGCGCTTTTCATCCGACGCGGACCGACGACCGGCAACAGGGACGCCCCGACCGCCGACCCGAGGTTCCGCCGCAGCGATCGTGTTCGCGTCGAAGTTCCGACGCCTTCCTCCGACGCGGTCACCGCGCGATTGCTCGATCGCACGGGCAAGGCGCTTCCGATTCCGGTCTC
>QHWL01000706.1:602-3308 GCA_003222555.1 Acidobacteriota bacterium
GTTCGCGACGATAGCGACGGCGTCAGGTGGCGGTCGGCGGAAGTTACGCTCGCGCCGCTGGCGCCCGGCGACTACATCATCGAATTGGCGGCGGGAACAGGACGGACGCTGGTCGCGTTTCGCGTCGTTCCGTGAGGTCGGGATTTGACTCTACGAGCCACCCAGCGCGAAGGTGAGAGTGAAGGGCTTGAGCGGCTGCTTGTCGGTCCCGAGAATTCCGTCGAGCAGATCGACGTTCACGGTGCGGAAACGTTCGAGCGGTTTGGCGAACTTCAGCTCGAGCACGCGGTTGGCGGCGTTGTACTGCGCCGTGAACTGGGCGGACGGTGTCGCGGGCTCCCCGCGCTCGACAGTCTGCGCGTCGAGGTACTGCACGCGGATTTGACCCTTGAGAGTCGCCTGATCGATGTCCCGTGAGAACTGGATCCGGACACTGGTCGTGAGCGCGACATCGGTTTCGTCCTGCGTCGGCGCGCTGAATACCACCTCGGGTGGCGGCCCCATCGGCACGCGAATCGGCTCGCCTTCGGGGGCCGTTTCGGTCGGGGCTTTCCCAAGCTGGATCCCGGCCGCGCTTGCTGAAGGACGCCGGTCACTTCCAACCACCGCCCGGTGTCGATGCGGGCGTCGACCGAAAGATCGAACCCCTTGCCCCTGGGCCGCCCACCGGTCACCCAAATCGCCGCGTCGGTTGAGCGGATGACGAAATCGTAGCGGCTTTTCGCCGGCGCGTCCGGAAGATCGCCAAAAAGATTCCGCCCGGCGAACTGTCCGGTCACCGTCACTTTCTGTTCGAGGTAACGCCATGGATTCAAGACGATGGCCCGAATGGACGGCGCCGGTGGCGCCGAGGCCGGCGTCACCGCGGTCGCGACGATCGCGGTGACGTCGCCGGGCCGCGGCCAGGCGCCGTCGGGATCGACGTGAAACGTTCCTTTGAGGTCGTAGCCCGCGAGCCGCGGTTCGTCGGGCTTCATGCGGCCGATGTCCAAGAATTCACCGCGGATTTCGTCGAGGCCGTCCGCGGCGCTGCCCTTGAACACCACCCGGACCGATCCGGCATCGTCGGCCACCCTCAGCTCGCCGTTGCCCTGAGTGGCGACCCTGCCGACGATGATGATTGGCCGCTGATGGTAGAACGCGGGATGGGCGAGGAGCGCCTCGATGTTCGTGGCGCGGCGCGCCGGCGGCTGGGCGGATACGGCGGTGGCCGCAGCGACGAGCACGAGAGCGAGATATCTGATCACGTTTGTTGGCGCAGTCGCGTAGAACTGCTATCGGCGCCTGAAGGTCCCCGCTGCATGTTATGCTCGCGGGGCCCACTTTTTTCTACAGCGCTGGGGCCCCACCCCCAGCGCTGTTGCTCGTTGCCTGCGCGCCTCGCTCGGGCCGCAGGCGCTACATTATCTTCTTCTGGCCGGGCTTCCCTCCGGCGGGCCACCCCCACGCGGCTGCCGCGTGGGGGACCCCGGCGGGCTACCCCCACGCGGCTGCCGCGTGGGGGACCCCGGCGCCTCGCTCGGGCCGCAGGCGCTACAGTATTTTCTTCTGTGCCGCGCGCCCGAGCACCAGCGCGAGAGCAGAAAACAACAGCGCACCCGCGAGGGTCCCCGACGTGCCCTCGTGGATGAACGGCACCAGCCCCTGGACGGCGCCGTCCGCTTCCTGAATGATATTGCGGCCGAAGAGCACCGCATAGAGGATTCCGGCGAGCGATCCGCCCGCAATCAGCCCCGAGCTGAAGAGCGTGCCGGCGCTGACTTCCGATTCCTCCGCACGCCCCGTCTTTTTCTCCACATACGCGCGCACGAGCCCCCCGGCGAAAATCGGCGCGGTCGTCGCAATCGGCAAGTACGAACCGACGGCGAACGAGAGCGAATGGATGCCGCACAGTTCGAGCGTGACCGTGATGAACACCCCGACCAGGACCAGTCCCCACGGCAGGTTCTGGCTCAGCAGCCCCTTGATGATCGTTGCCATCAGCGTCGCCTGGGGCGCCGGCAGCGACGGCGAGCCGATCCCGATCACGCGGTGCAGATAGAGCGTCGTCAGGCCAATCACGAACGACGAGGTCACGACGCCGATGAGGAGACCTGTCTGCTGGTACACGGGCGTCGCGCCGACGATGTACCCGGTCTTCAAGTCTTGAGAGGTCGCCCCGGCGTTGGCGGCCGCAATGCACACCACCGCGCCGACCGAAATCGCGATGGGCGCGTAGTAGTCGCCGGTCCAGCCCAACGCGACGAAGATCGTGCAGGTGAGAATCAGCGTCGCAATCGTCATTCCGGAAATCGGATTCGACGACGATCCGATGAGGCCGGTGATGCGCGACGAGACCGTCACGAAAAAGAACCCGAACACCACGACGAGGATCGACGCGAGGAAGTTGCCCTGCGTCGGCAAATCGGGCGCGACCGCCAGAAACACCGCGAGCAGGAGCGAGCCGCCCACCACCGCCATCAGCGGGATATCGCGCTCGGTCCGCATCCTCGACGCCTGCGTGTGCCCCGCTCCGAAGTCTTTCACGCTGTCGCGGAACGAGGAAATGATTGTCGGGATCGTGCGGGCCAGGGTGATGATGCCGGCGGCCAGCACGGCGCCCGCGCCCGTATACCGGATATATGCGCTCCAGAGCTGCTGCGCGGACATTTCCGAGATCCGAAGGCCGCTCGCAGGCACCGGGGGAAACGGCCCCGGCATGTAGTT
>QHWL01000706.1:3313-5151 GCA_003222555.1 Acidobacteriota bacterium
AGAATCGACAGCAGCGGCAGGAGCACCATCCAGGACAGCACGCCGCCCGCGAACATCACGCCGGCGATGCGCGGGCCAATCACGTAGCCGACACCCAGGTACTCGGGCGAGATGTCGACGTTCAGCGTGGCGTTGGGGAAGAAGCTCGCCCGCGCCATGGTGTAGCCGATCGCCGTCCGGAAGATCTGCACGATCCACGACAGCGATTTCCACAGCGCGCCGACGCCGAGTCCCTGGAACACGGTGCGGGCGAGCGCGCCGCCGCGTTCTCCTGCGATGAGCACGTCGGCGCACGCCGTCCCCTCGGGATACGGCAGCACTCCGTGCTCCTTGACGATGAGCGCGCGGCGGAGCGGCACCATCATCAGCACGCCGAGGATGCCGCCGGCGAAGGCCAGCATCGTGATCCGATAGTAGCTGAAGTAGGCAGGCCCGTACGGCGTCAAAAAGATCAACGCGGGAATCGTGAACACGACGCCGCCCGCTACCGACTCACCGGCCGATCCGATCGTCTGGACGATGTTGTTTTCGAGGATCGTCGAGCCGCCGAGGCGCTTGAGCACCGAGATCGCCAGCACGGCGATCGGAATCGAGGCGCTGACGGTCAGGCCGGCCCGCAGGCCGAGGTACACCGTGGAGGCGCCGAAGATCAGACCGAACAGTGCGCCGATCACGAGCGCCTTGAGGGTGAACTCGGCGGGCGACTGAGAGGTCGCGACGTAAGGCCGGAACGCGGACTGCGGAGCAACAGTGGCCATGGAGCGCGATATTAGCACGGTGTTTTTGTTACAATCGCCACCAGCTTGTGAAAACATCGAACAAAGCCCCGGCCACAACCACGACCGGGAAGACAAGCGGCGATCAAGTCTCAGAGCTCACGACCAACCGTCTGTCGGTGTATTTGCGGTGCCTGAACGCGCTCGACGGCGCCGGTGTCCGCGCCATTTCCTCCCAAGCGCTCGCCGAGCAGTTCCACCTGAACGCTGCGCAGATCCGCAAGGACCTGGCCTATTTCGGCGAATTCGGCGTCCGCGGTGTCGGCTACTACGTGCGCGACCTGAAGCGTCACCTTCGCCAAATTCTGGGCCTCGACAAGAAGCTCAGGGTGGCCATCATGGGCGCGGGCAACCTGGGCCTCGCGCTCGCCGACTATCCCGGGTTCCGGCAGGAAGGCTTCGAGATCTCGGCCTTGTTCGATACGCTGAGCACGAAAGTGGGGCAGCAATCCCGAGGCGGCGTGCCGATTCACGACATCCACGATCTCAAGAAGATCGCGCGGCGCGACGCCGTCAGCATCGCCGTCATCGCCGTGCCGGCGGCATCGGCGCAGCACGTCGTCAATCTCGTCGTTGCTTCGGGCATCAAGGCGATTCTGAATTTCTCACCAGGAGCGTGGGAGGTCCCGCCGGACGTGAAGCTCAAGAGCGTCGATCTGACTGTCTCTCTCGAGAGCCTGTCGTTTTACCTGGCCCGCGGCGAGTCCGATGAGTAAGAAGAAAGGAGCAGCGTCTGCGGCCACGCCGAGCCGAGGCCATGTGAAGCCGAGGCGAGGCGTCAGCGTCAGTTCGCGGCGGGGGTGGGGCCCCGCCGCAAGCAGAAAAAGCAACTTGTCTCACGTTGATGCTCGCGGACGCGTCAAGATGGTCGACGTCGGCGGCAAGCCGGTGACCGACCGCGAAGCGGTCGCACGCGGATCGATCACCATGTCGCACACCGCGCTGCGGCTCGTGCGGCGCGGCGCGGTCAAGAAGGGCGATCCTCTCCAGGCGGCGCGGCTTGCCGGCATCATGGCGGCGAAGCAGACCTCCGCCCTCATCCCGCTGTGCCATCCACTGCCG
>QHWL01000094.1 GCA_003222555.1 Acidobacteriota bacterium
AGAGATAGCCAGCCTGCCCCATCATGACGCCCCAGGTCGTGGGGTATTTGAGGAGAGTCGCCCATCTGATTTGGTTCTGGGCTTCATGCGGCTGTGCGCGAGCCGCCTCATCGTCAGGCGGCGGACCATAAATCGCGAGCCACCACGCGACCCAGAAGAGGCCGAGCGATCCTGTAATGTAGAAGACCCACTCCCACCCCCAATTCACCAGGACTACCGAGGCGACCGGGATGCCGAGTGTGAGGCCGATCCTGTTGCCGGCGAAAAAGGTTCCGACAGCCAAGGCGCGATGCTTCTTGTCGAACGTCTCGCGAATGACCCGCGAGCCCGATGGAATCATTACCGACTCGCCGACGCCGACGAGGGCGCGAAACACCAGAAGCGGGGCAAATGATTTGGTCAGGCTGCAGAGCGCCGTCGCAAGCGACCAGAATCCGACCCCCATCGAATAGGAGCGCCGCGGACGAATCAAATCGACCAGCGGACCCGCCGCTAACAGCGAGAAGGTGAACGCCCAATTGAATGCGGAGAGAAGAACGCCGACTTGAGTCGGAGTGCAGTCGTAGACCTTGATGAGGTGCGGCCCGACCACGGCGAAATTGACGCGATCGATATAGGCGATCGCCTGCGAGCCCGCCAGCAGCAGCAAGATGTTCCACCGATAGACTACGGAGGCCGGGTTCAAATGATGAGCGCGGCATGTTCGCTGCCGCCGTCCGTGAGCCCACGCGCCTTCATCCAGTCGTATGTGCGGGTGAAGAGGACCGGATCGTAAGAGTCGACATGCTTGTAGCGCACGAAAGCCCGCAGCAGCTCATGCGGCTGCAACGCGCCGTTCGCGTGCGCCGCGACATGGTGGGCGTACTTGTAGAAGTCAGCGTTGATGCGATCCACTGCATGGTTTTCCGCATCGTAGTACGCCTTGCGTTGCTCTGGCGTCAGATCGGGTGAGATCACCTCGCCTCCGCGGTAGAAGCACGCAGCGATGACGTGTGCTCCTTCCTTCAGGCCGAGGCTGATGAACGGCTCCATCAGCGTTGCCACGCGGATGGTGCCCGCCTCGAGCGCCGCCCAGCGCATTTGTGGCAGCCCGCCGCGCTCGATCTTGACGTGCTCCGGGCCCACCGCACTTTCGAGCATCTGCACCGTACAGTAATGCGAGCCGGTGAGCTCCTGAACCACAACCGGCACGTCGGCGAGGTCGCGAGGGACCTGCAGCGCTTCATCGAACGTCAAGATGGCCTGCGCCGCCACAGCGGCACGCAGGGCCGCGATGTTACCGGCGCGCGTGCCGCGTTCCAGCCGGTCGATGCTCGCCCATTCGCAGACGTTGTAGCTGTCCGCGGACCCGCACTCGAACATCTGCTCTTTGAGTCGCGACATGATCGGACGTTCCGCTTTGTCCTTCTCGCGATCGGCATAGGTGGCAGAGAAACCGACGTCCAGACCGGCCGCGTCGAACAGGCCCTCCTCGATGCCGACGATGACCGGAAGATCGAAGACCGGGTTGTTGGGCGCAATCCTGATCACCGGCTTTTCGTGAACCGACGGCACGATGTCCCTCCTGCGTCGACAGGCTAAGTCCGACGTGCGAACCGTGTCAATCCGCCATTTCCCACAGGCCACGAAATTGGGTGGCCACGATCCGATCGTAGGCAGGGTCGGTTTTCAGAATACCGGACGCGCGCGCGAAGCGGTTCATGCCGGCAACAGAGTCTTGTGAGATCGATGCGTCATAGAACGGCAGGTCGCGCCGGATGAGCTCCGCGATCAGTTCCGCCTCGGCGGGTGGGAAAAGTTTCCGCCCCACTTCGGTTGCACGCCCGGGGTCAGCCTTGAGCGCGGCATGGGTGTTGACAATCGCGCGCACCGCCGCCGCAGCAGTCTCCGGCGAATGTGCGATTAGCCGATCCGCCGCCGCGAGCGAGGCCATCGTGAAATGGAAACAGGCGGCAGGGCCGTCGCCACGGCGGACATCGAAAACCACCGTACCGACGCCGCGACGCACCGCGACCTCGGCGCCCATACCGTTGGCCCAGAATCCGTCGATTTTGCGCTGTTCCAGGGCTTTCGCCGCGGTCACACCAAAGTTGACACCGGCCCCTGCCGCCCCCGGCACGGGTGCAATACGCACGTCGTCGCGTACCAGATCGATGCCGGATGCCTCCAAAAGACCCCGCAGCCCCATATCCACCCAGGGTGCCGCCCCGATGCTGCGTCCCTTGACGCTGCCGGCATCGCCGCGCTTCGCCTGCAAATCCGCGTGCATGACGAGGAACCAGTACATGCCTTGCCCCTGCGCGCAGAGCAGCTTCACACCGTCCCACTCGGGAAAGGCAGCCAGGGCAGAGTGCGCGGAGCCGCCGACCAGATCGACCTGGCCATTTGCGAGCGCCGCGTAGGCCTTGTCGACCGGGAAGATCAGTTCGAGCGTGACGTCAAGGCCCTCGCGCTTGAAGAAGCCGAGCTCGATCGCCGCCACCGCCGGAAGATACGAGTTCGAGATGAGATCCGGGACCGCGAGCTTCACATCACGCGTCCTCTAGCCTCATGGCGGCCGCACGGCGCTGGCTGGCGATCATGGAGGTCCGCAGCAGAAATTGACGCGCCCTCGACGGATCGGCGGCAATGTCGCGCAGTTCGGCGAGATGCCTGGCCCGGATCTCCGGAGCGCGCGCCTCTAGCGACGTCGGCCTCGAAGGTCACACGACCGCGACCTTGACGTTGTGGATCGGGGGCAGCGAATCGAACACGCACTCCCACTTCTCACCGCCCTCCCTCCCGATCCAGAGTTGACCGGTCGTCGTGCCGAAGTAGAGCGAGGGTGCCGTGAGGTGGTCGATGTCCATCGCGTCGCGCAGGATGGTGAAGTAGCTCTGCTTCTTCGGCAGCCCTCGCGCGAGCCGGCTCCACGAGTCGCCGCCATTCTCGCTGCGCCACACCGCGGGCGCGCCGCCGGGACAGGAGCGCGTCGCCGGCTCAAGGGGCACGACGTACACCGTGTCGGCGTCGTGCGGGTGAACAACGATCGGAAATCCGAAGTCCGACGGCAATCCGCTAGCGATCGATCGCCACGAGCGGCCGTGGTCGTCGCTGCGCAGCACGCCGATGTCCGGCCTCGGCCCGCCAGGCCCGGTCCAATCGGCCCATCCGCCGTGGTTCTGCATGTAGAGCCGGCCGGGCGCGTCCTCGTGCCGCGCGATCTTGTGCACGCACTGGCCGAACTCGGGATAGGGATCGGGCGCGAACCCGGCGCCGACGCCTTGATTCGACGCCTTGAACGTGTCGCCACCGTCTTCGCTTAGGTAATGGCCGCCCGTCGAGATGCCGAGATGCACGCGATTCCCGTCGCGAATGATCGTGTGCATGCAGAGCCCGCCGTTGCCGGGCTGCCACTTGCGCGCGTGCTCGTGGTTGCTGATACCGGGCACCATCTCCCACGAATCGCCGCCGTCACGGCTCCTGAACAAGGACGCCGGCTCCACGCCGCACCACAGCTCCTTCTTGCCGCCGCCGGGCTCGAGCGACCAGATGTTGATAAGCGCGCGCCCGTCGTCCTTGGGAAATGCCGGCCCCGACTTCGTCTCTTCGAAGCCCTTCCCCACGTTCGTCGAGCGCAACACCTTCATGCCGAAGAACGGATTGCAGCTCGAGGCATACAGGCGCGGTGTGCCGCGCGTGTCGATCAGCGTCGAATACACGGGCACGCCGGGGCCGAAGGGCCCGCGCAGCTCGAACTTCCGCCTCGGCTTCGCGGCCTCGGCGACGAACACGCCCTTCTTGGTGCCAATGGTGAGAATGACTCGATCCGCCCCCTTCAACCTCCTGAGACCGCCGGTAAAATCGTGACCACGTCCCCCGCCGTCAGCGTCGTGTCGATGCCGTCGAGGTCGCGCACATTGTCTGTGTTCACAAATACGTTCAGATGCCGGCGCACCTTGCCCGTTTCGTCACAGAGATTGCGATATAAAGCGGACTGGCTCCGCTCGAGGTCCTCGAGCGCCGCGCGCACGGTGCGCGCCGAGACCGAAAGCTGCGATGCGCCCGCGCAATACTCGCGCAGTTGACCGTAGACATGGACTGTGCCTGTCGGAGCCGGGCACATGGTATGAGACGGAGCTTATCGCCGGCGGTTGGGATGGCGCAACCAGGGCGGTTCTGCACTGGGGTATGCCCTCGCCGGGCACGAGAGTTCGTTCTCGAACTCGGCCTTAGTCGCCTGTCGGCTGGAAGGCTCTACCCTGGCGGCTGATTGGTATTTATCTGTTGGATACAATGACACGCGTGGGGATCAAGGCAGGTGAGGCACGGCTTAACGAACGTGGAACGTAAAGGTTGCGGAGGCCGCAAAGCTTTGAATGCCATTGTGCTGCCGGGCGCACTGGCGCTCGTGCTCGCCGCGATGACGGCCACAGGTGCGCAGGCGCAGCCGAACGTCGAAGGACTGCTGGTGCGCGTCGGCGAACGGGTGGCCGAGTTCTACAAGCTCGCGAAGAACGTCATCTGCATCGAGACGTCCACGGTACAGCCCGTCGACTTCAATAGTTCGTCGAAGGGGTTCGTGCGGACCGTCGAATCGGAGCTGCACATCGAAGCTGACAGCGATCAGATACCTGGTGCAGCAGCAATCGTGCGCAAAGTCCGGAAAGTGAATGGCCGGGTACCGCGTGAAAAAGACAAGAAGGACCGCGCGGGATGCACCGACCCAAATCCCCTGTCCTCCGAACCGCTTGAGTTTCTGCTACCGGCTCACCGTTCGGAGTACCAATTCAGGACTGCGGGAATTGCGAAAGACAGGAACCGGACTGCCCTGATGATCGATTTCGCGTCGGTGGATCGCAGGAGCAACCCCGAGTTGATAGAAGACCCGAGCGGACACGACGACTGCTTCGACTGGTCGGAGCACATCGCATCGCGGGGACGCATCTGGGTGGATGCCAGAAATTATGACGTCGTACGCGTGGAGCGGGGTCTCAGAGGTCCGGTCGACGTGAGGGTCCCCGCGTTGATACAACGCTGTCACCAACTTGCCAGCTGGGTAGTCATCGTGCGGGACGATGTGACGATTCGCTATAAGACAGTCGCCTTCAGCGCCCCTGACAGGTGTTGCTTCTGCCGGAATCCATCGACTCCTTCACCGTGGTCCGGGGCGGCCTCGAGTCAACGCGGCGAAACCAGAGGTTCTCCGATTACAGACGCTTCGTCACAGGAGGCAGGGTCCTCCAGTAACGGCGGCCTTCAGGGTGTGAATGACTGACTTTCCAGGTCAGGTTACTCGCTCCAAACGGTAGGACTCTATCGGGAGTGACCCGGCGCGCGGACGCGCGGCTTCGAGCCTGGACGGTGACCGCCGGGTCACTTTCGATAGAGCCGTTTGGACCAAGCCGCTGGCGTTTGCGGCGGACGCGGGGGACGGCTATGCGCGTTGAATCGTGCGAGCCCCAGCCGTTGGGGCGTGCGTCGTGACGATGGAGGTCCGATCGAGGCGGTCAAGATGTCTCAGGTAGATGGGGCCGGCATGTTCGCGGCCGCCGTGTCCGTCGTGCGGGCACACCTCCGGCGCCCGTGCGGACGCGCGCGACTGAGGGCGGAGGGCGAAACGCACGCGCCGCTTACGAGGTGTCATAGACGATGTTTGCGAGGAGGGCCTCGAGGAAGAGCTGACGCGCGGTTAGCCGTTCGACGATGCGCATGGGCGCGCCACAGCGCGGGCACGGCCACGAGCGCGTGCGCGTGGAGCCGACAGGCAGTGCGGTGACGGGTGGGGGCGGCGCGACGGCCAAGACCGTGCGACACGTCGCGAGATCGTGGGTGCGGCACCGAGGCGCCAGCAGGCCGAAGTAGCGGATGCGGACGAAGCGTTTCGGGAGGACGTGCAGGAGGAAGCGCCGGAGGAATTCGTCGACGTCGAGCGTCAGCGTGCGCATCTGGCTCCCGTGCCGATAGTCCTTCCAGCGAAACGAGACCGTGTCGTCCGTGACGGCGACGAGCCGGTGATTGGAGATGGCGACGCGGTGGGTGTACCGCGCGAGGTAGTGCAGGACGTGGGCGGGGCTGCCAAAGGGAGGCTTCGCGTAGACGACCCACGCCTGTCGGAAGAGGGACCGGAGCCACGCCCGAAACGCCGCCTCGGTGGCAAGCGGTTGAAGCGAGCCTGGGAAATGCAGTCGGCCCTGCTGAAACGCCTCACGCAGGCCGGCGACGAGTTTCCCGCGAAAGACCTGTCGAAGCACCTTGACAGGGAGAAAGAAGGTCGGCCGCGCGTGGATCCACTGGGTCCCATCGCGCGACAGTCCCCCAGCGGGCACGACACAGTGGACGTGCGGATGATGCTGGAGGCGTTGCCCCCAGCTATGAAGGACCATGAGTCCTCCAATCGCCGCGCCCAGGCGTTTCGGGTTGGCCGCGACCTGGAGTAGCGTCGCCGCCGCGGCCCGAAACAGAAGGTCGTACACCACGCGTTTATTCGCCAGTGCGAGACGCGCCAGCGGCTCCGGCACGGTGAAGACGAGGTGCACGTAGCCGACGGGCAGGAGTTCCCGCTCCCGCGCGGCCACCCAGACGTTGCGGGCGGCCGTGAGGCACTTGGGACAATGGCGATCCCGACAGCTGTTATACGAGAGGGCCGGCTGCGCACACTGATCGCAGCGATCGCGGTGCCCGCCGAGTGCCGCCGTTCGGCACTGGGCAATGGCCCGGAGGATGCGCCGATGCTGGCGGGTCACCCAGGCGCGGTGCTTCTCCAGAAAACGATCGCCGTGTTGGCGCACGATGTCGGCCACCTCAAAGGGTGGCCGCGTCACCGCTTGTGCTTCAAACGCGTGCGACGCGCGGTGTCCGGCGCAGACACGGGCAAGGCATCCAGCGGATTGGCGACCGCTTGGAGGTGCCGCTGCGATAGATGCAGGTACAACACGGTGTGTCGCACGTTCGCATGGCCCAACAGCAGCTGGATGGTCCGGAGGTCCGCGCCGCTTTCAAGCAGGTGCGTGGCGTAGGAATGTCGCACGAGGTGTGGGAAGCAGCGTTTGCGGAGTCCGGCGCGGCGGGCGGCCACGACACACGCCTCCCAGAGGACCTTCGGGGTGATGGGCTTGTCAGCGCGCCAGCCGTCGACGGTCCCGGGAAACAGCCACGTCTTCGGCCGCATCCAGCGGTAGTACGCGCGCAGCGTCACGAGCAACGTCGCGCTGAGCGGGACGAATCGATCGCGCCCACCCTTCCCCTGCCGAATGTGAATCAGCATCCGCCGGCTGTCGATGTCGGCGACCTGCAGATGCCGGAGTTCGGCGTTCCGCATGCCGGTCGAGTACAGCACCATCAGCATCGTGCGATGGGAGAGGCTGGCCGCGGCGTCGATCACCTGGGTCACCTCGTCGACGCTGAGGATCGACGGGAGGCGACGCGGCGCCTTGGGATACGGCGTGTCGTCGAGCAGATACCGGCGCTTCAGCGTCTTCACGAAGAAGAAACGTAATGCCGCCACGTGGAGGCGTACCGTGTGCGGCATCAACTTGCGCTCGCGCAACAAATACACCTGGTACGTGCGCAGATGCGTGTGATTCAGGCGGTCCGGGCGGCACTTGAAATACCGCGCGAATTGCTCGACGGCCTTGAGATACGTCGTGATGGTCGTGGCGGCGAAGTTCCGACGCTGGAGTTCCTCCAGCATAACCTGGCGAAGATGGGTCACAAGACACCTCCTGTGACCCCCACCCTACCCGGTCGATCGAGCGAGGCTCATGCGTAGCGTCCGCCGCGCCAGCGGCTTGGTCCAAACGCCGGAGGATTTGCCAACGGCGTCGCCAGCGTTTGCGACAGCTTGCTATGTTCGCGGCCGTAGTGTCCCATCCCTTGGCCGAACGACTTGAGGTTCGAAAATCGCCCTGCTCGAAGAGAATCGAATCTTTCGAGGACAGTTGGTTGGGCGACTGGGACGCGAAACAACCGCGCGGACGTGGGATCGACCACGGCCGGAGTTTATATCACCGACCCCCCGCAGCTTTCGCGCGGTTCGGGCCGAGTTG
Source organism: Acidobacteriota bacterium (assembly GCA_003222555.1). Classification (GTDB taxonomy): domain Bacteria; phylum Acidobacteriota; class Vicinamibacteria; order Vicinamibacterales; family CAVVIG01; genus JAHFUJ01. Next base: position 8,028 of record QHWL01000094.1, read on the forward strand.
TTAGGATAGCCGATCGGACTGGTTTCGACGTGCGATCAACTGTGCCAGTTTTCATCCGGACGTACTTGGCCGAACCATCGATGAACCTAAGCGTCCCCAAACGCGCCAGGGTTGCGTAGAGAAAGTTCATCGAAGGCATAAACACGACGAAGGACTGCCATGACTGAACGGATTCACAAGCAAAGACTTGCGGGAAATGTACCCTCAGGTTCGAACCGGACGCTCATCAGCAGCAAATTGTTCACAACTGGGAATTGGCTCCTCAGGTTGGATTCGAACCAACAACCCTCCGGTTAACAGAAGCGGCCCCGCAGATCTACCGAGCGATACGACGCGCGATGAAGATGATGAAAATCAGTGAGTTGCGGCGATCGCGA
>QHWL01000696.1 GCA_003222555.1 Acidobacteriota bacterium
GAGGTAGACGTTGTCGTCGCGCCACTCGACTCGTTGCGCGCCGCCGGGCGAGATCACCTCCGCATCGCGCGCCGCGCCGCCGAAGGCTGCAGCCGCGACGAGCGCGGCACAAGAGCCTGTGCCGGACGAAGAGGTCGGGCCGACGCCGCGTTCCCAGATGAGGATGCGCACCGACCCGGGCGTCACGACCTCCGCAAACTCGACGTTAGTCCCCTCGCGGAACATCTGATGGTGCTCGAGCGCTGCCCCCAGGCGGTGGAACCGCGCGTCGGGCGGAAGCGTTCCAAGCACTACGCATTGCGGATTGCCCATATTCATCAGCGCCACCTGCAGCGATTCCCCGGCGGCGACGATCGGCACCTGCCGTAGCTCGGCCGGCCGCCCCATGGCGGCGCGAAACGTCTGCCGCGTGCTCGACTGGCCGGTGCGCATCAGCCGCTTCGAGAGCGCGCCCAAACCGCGGACGCCGTTGCCCGACACCTCGGCGCGGCTGCCGTCAGCGTTGAACAATCGCATCGAGGCGCCGCCGGGGGTTCGCTCGTACACAATCAAGCCGTTGGCGCCGATGCCCGTGTGACGATGGCAGATCTCACGCGCGAGGGCATCGAGCGCAACACCTTGGACGGCGGCTTTCTGCACATATAGAAAATCGTTGCCGTAGGCGTGAGCTTTCGCGAATCGCATGTGTGTGTGAAGGTTTAAAGAGATCGCGAACAAGTCACGTTCGACGCAGAGACCGCGGAGGCCGCAGAGAAGTTCTTGATGTTGTTGAAGGCAACCACGTACGACCTGCGCTACTTCTTACAGAACGCCAGCAGATGCCATCCGAACCGGCGCACGATCGGGCGCGGCAAGGCGTTGAAGGTGCCCACAAAGACGCTGTTGTAGAGCGCCCCCTTCCATCCCCCGTGCAGCCGCGATTTCACGGGGAAACGTTCGGGCACAATTCTTACCTCACGAAATCCCGACAGGAGCGCACGGAATTCGCCGATGCTGAACTTGAGGATTGCCGGCGCGTCCTCGTGTTCGAGGCCGACCTTCATCAGCTTCGAGAGCGCATTCAGCCACGAAATCCGGTTGTAGACCTGGAACACCGCCTCGCCGCCCGGTTTCAGCACGCGTCGGCATTCGTTGACCAACCGCTGCGGGTCCGCGGTGTACTGCACGACGCCGTGCGCGTACACGAGATCGAACGAGGCGTCGGCGAACGGCAACTGCTCGCCGTTGGCCACCTGGAACCGTCCACGGAGGCCTTGCTGCTCGAAATTCGCGCGCGCCAGATCGATCGCCGACGAAGCGAGGTCGATCCCGGTGACCTCGGCGCCGCCCTTCGCGAACCGGGCGAGATCGACGCCGGCGCCGCAACCCACTTCGACCACCCGGCGTCCGCGCCAGCCGTCAAAGTCTACGAGGTGGAGCAGATGGTGGAGCTTTTCGAAGTGGTACTGATCGAGATCGTCGAAGAACCCGCGCGAGCCGACGGGCTGTTGGGTGATCTCCAGGTCGTGGATGTGCCGGTTCCAGTATTCGCGCACCGCGTCGATGGTCGCCACGAACAAACTATATCTGGGGTCGGGAGTCGTTTGCAGTTTTTGCAGTACTCGGCTATCTGCCGGTGCAAGAATTGCAAACGACTCCCGACCCCCATAGGATCCGCGCTACATGGTTCGCGACGTCGATCGACTCACCGCGCGCACCTTCGACCTGCTTGTCGTGGGGGGCGGCATTTACGGACTGACGGTCGCGTACGACGCGGCGCAACGGGGCCTAGCCGTCGCGCTCATCGAGCGTGAGGATTTTGGCAGTGGAGCCTCCTTCAATCATCTACGCACCATCCACGGAGGGCTTCGCTATCTCCAGACGCTGAACATCGCCCGGGCGCGTGAATCGGTCCGCGAGCGCCGCACGCTGGCCAGGATCGCGCCTCATGCGGTACGGCCTCAGCTTTTCGCGCTCCCCCTGAGACGATCGCTCACGAAAGGCAAGACCGCGACGCGCGTCGGCTTTGCACTGGATCGCCTGATTGCCGCGAACCGCAATCTCAACGTGCCGGGACCGCTGAGGCTGCCTGTCGGGTGCGTGGTCTCCCAACGAGAGGCGATGGGGCGCTTCCCGGAACTAGCGCCGCAAGGTCTGGTTGGCGCGGCTGTCTGGTACGACTACATTACGCCAGAATCCGATCGGCTGACGTTCGCCTTCGTGCTGGCCGCGGCGGAACACAATGCGGTCCTCGCCAACTATGTCGAAGCGACAGCCCCGATTCTGGATGGAC
>QHWL01000697.1 GCA_003222555.1 Acidobacteriota bacterium
CGACCTCGGGCCTGACCGCGTCGCCGTGATGGACGAGGAACAGATGCATAGGCCCGCGCAGGCCGTCAGAGCCTATGAAAAAATCCGGCGTTTGAATGCAAAGCTCGCCGAGCTCACGGAAAAATGCCACCACGAAGACACGAAAACACGAAAAGTACATCGGCTTTCTTCTTGTCTTCGTGCTTTCGTGGTGGCCTTCAACAACATCGAGAACTTCTCTGCGCCCTCCGCGGTCTCTGCGTTGACGTGTTCGTGTTCACAAGCTCTTCAGGCCTGCGAACGCGGATCTGAAGCCTCGCGCCACGCCTGTGGAAACGGCGTTAGGGGGTCTTCTTCGCCGCGGCGTGCGCGTAGTCTTTCTCGCCGGCCAGGATTCGAACCTTCAGCCGGTTCTCTGGCAGAGGCAGCGGGCACGTCGTGTACGGGTTGAACGCGCACGGCGGGTTGTACGCCTCGTTGAAGTCGAGCACGGTCGTTCCGTCCTGGCGCAAGTCCGCATAGAGGAAACGCGCGTTCGCGTACGTCTCGTGGCCGCTGGTACCATCCCTGAAAGGGCGTCCGGGCCGCGTGGTCATCGGGCGCAGCCGGAGCGTCTGCCCGTTGAGCGCGAATTCGACCACACCCTCGGTGGTGTCCACCTCTTCGTCGCCCAGCTGATTGGGCACGAGCAGCGTGCGTGGCGCCGGATCCTTGATGAATCGTCCAGTGACGCGGTAGCGCTCGTCGATGGGAAGCCAGCGAAATCCCGCAAACGAGCGGGCCACGTCGCCGTGTGGATCGCGCATGCGTATGGCGCGGCGTTTCCCGCTCTCGTGCACCCATAGCGCGAGGTCGCCGATGACGAGCTCATCCGGCGGTGCCGTGCCGCCGTCTGACCGGAGCTCGATGGGTGAGGTGACGGGCTGATTCTTCAGTTTCACGGGCGCGCCTGCCCGAGGCTCGAATCGGACTCTGTTGTTCTGATAAACGAAGCGGCCGACCGATGCGGGCGCAGACTTCGGCAGCACGACGTCGTTGGACGAGGCGCTTCCAGCAGTGTTCGCGTTGGGCTTCAGAAAAAACAGCCCCCCCAGAGGGACGTACTCCTTTATGTAGTCGGCCTCGTGCTCGGCGCGCCACGCCTCGACCTCCTTCAAGTGGGCGGCGTCGGCAGCCGCGATCCGGCCGGCGGGCGCAACACGCGCGGCGGAGAGGGCGGCGAGGAAGGTCATGGCGAACGCTCGGCGTGAAATCATGCGTTTCTTTTCCCCACAAATGGGATCCTAGTCCCCGCCCATGAACGCGGTCAATCAAAGACCAGCGGCCGCGAGCGAGCGGCAGCCTTGAGCCAAGAGCGCGCCGGGAGTGGAGTCGGAGGCTGGCTGCTCCTCCTCTGCCTGCTGTTGCTCGTCTGGCAGCCCGTCAGCCTGGGCCTGGTGGCCTCGAGCGTCCTCGGTGGACTGACGATTCGCGGTCTTCCACTGGCGCTCGTGCTGATCGCGCGCGTGCTCGTCGCTGCGTTGGGAATCGCCGCCGGCCTCGCGCTACTCGGCCGCCGAGCGGGCGCCGTGACGCTGGCCAAAGTGTCGCTCGCCGTTTCGGCTGCCACCGACGTGTTCGTTTACACGACGCCGTTTTTTCCGAGCAACCGTCCACCGGGCGACACCGCCCTTGTCGTCGCAGCATCGCTGGCGTACCACGGCGTCTGGATGATCTATCTCTTCCGTTCGAAACGCGTCAAAGAGATATTTTCTTAGGTGCTACTTCTTCAGCATCGCATCGCGCCTTGCTTTGAACTCGTTGCCCGGTTTCCACTCGGGGAACTTGTCGGCCTGCGCGACGCGATAGCCGACCGCAAGAAAGACCATCAGATCTTCGCGCGCACCGCTCAGGTCCCAGTCCGGCTTCACCACATCGGATGGCTGATGGTAGGTGTGCGCGGTGTAGTAATCGCGTACCTTCCGGCCGTAGTCGGCCGGCTTGCCGATGTAGTCGACTCCGGCGTCGGGATCGAGCGCGGGTATGCCCTGTTTGGCAAAGTTGAAATGATCCGACCGGTAGAAGCCACTCTTCTCGGGCTCGGCGTCGGGCCGAATCACGCGCCCCTGCTCGCCCGCCGCGTCGCGCGTATAGTC
>QHWL01000698.1 GCA_003222555.1 Acidobacteriota bacterium
GCCTTCGAGGAGGAATTTGTTCGTGACGGGCGAGGTCCAGGAAGCTTGATACAGTCCCTGCGGCCACATGTACCAACAGCCGTTGGCTTCCGGCGCATTATTCACCCCTGTCCCCCGCGTCATGTAGTACTGGGGGTCGGCAAAGGCATTCACTTTGTTTTTCGGTGACACCTGCCACGTCAGCCGGGCCGCCTGGCTCCTCAACCAGTCCTGGCGGTACCGCGGCCGATCCAGGTCCGGCGTAAAAATCGGGGTGCCCTGCGTCTTGTTGAAGTACCTGCCGGCGACTTGGTTCCTCGTGCCTGTGAACCTAGTCGCGGCGAAGAACCACATCCGGTCCTTCCGAATCGGCCCGCCCAACGCGAAGTTGGTATCGTAGGCGTACAGGACTTTCCCCGGCGTCGCCACGCCACGGGCGCGCAGCGTGTCGCTCAGATTGTCAGCCTGAAAATGTTGGTTCGTGTACGACAGGGCGAGGTTTCCTGAGACGGCATTTCCGCCCTCCTTCGGCACCATATTGATCAAGAGGCCGCTGGCGTTGCTCTCGGCCGAGATACCTCCCGCTTCCACCGTCGTTTCCTGTACTGTCGACGGATTCATGGTGTAACTCGTCGACCCTTCCCCAGACAGGTTATTGGTTTGCATGCCGTCGTAGGACTGTTTCGAGCCGGCTTTCCCGTGGAAATTGGCGGAGGTGGTTTGGTTCGCGCCGTAGATGCCCGTCGCGCCGCCGCCGCCAGCATCCAGGCCGCTGCTCGTCATCCCGGGCACGAGCGTGGCGACGCCGATGAGACCTTGCGAACCGGTCGGCAGCGCCGAGCGGAGCTCGGACGAGACCGCCGCCTGCAGCCGAACATTCTGCGTGTCGACCAGCGGGGACGCCCCCGTCACCGTAATCGTCTCCTGCAGGGATCCGACTTGCATGTCGGCGTTCACCGTCGCGGTGAACCCCGCCGTCAGCTCGATCCCTTCCCGCCGGACCGTGTTGAAACCGCCAAGACTGAACGTGACGACATATGTACCCGGCCGGAGGTCGACGATGTTGTACCGGCCTTCGCCGTCGGTGACGACGGTGCGGACCCTTTCGATCAAGGCCGGGCTTGCGGCTTCCACCGTCACGCCCGGCAGCACCGCTGCAGACGCATCTCTCACTACCCCGGCAATCCCGCTCGCCTGCTGTGCGGATGTAGCATCGGGAATGAGCACAAACACACCCACCAGTGCCGCCACGCACAGACGCGCAACCCACCTCGAGATCATAAGGCCCCCTTTTTCAAGAACCTTCCCCGCTTGACGGCGCGCATGCCGATCACTTTTCGACTGCGGACACATTCTGGATCTTTATTGAGCAAAGCGAAACGTCGGAATGCTGATTTTTTGGGTGCCGCGGAAGCCCGCCCGTGTTGAACTACCTCGACCGTTTCTTCGCGAGCTCTGCGAGCTCCTGCGTCCGGCGCGAAGGCGGCTGCGTTCAAACGTCGTATTTTCACAGGCCCAGAAGGGCGCGCAGGGGCCAGATTTGGCTATCAGGGCCGTAGAGGTATACACTTTGGCACTCAGGCCACATCGGCCGGTGAAGCAGCAGATGTTCACCACCCGCCTCTCCTCGCGACTGTTCCCGCGAAAACGCGATCTTGCCAGGAGAACGTACCCAATGAAAAAACTCCTTCCGCTGCTCAGCGTGTTCCTCATCAGTGCGCCGGCCTTCGGCCAGACGCGCGTCTACACGAATGCGGACTTGGACAAACCGCAGCCTCGGACCATCACGCCGGAAGCCGCGCTCGAGACTTGGCTGACACACACGGGCGGAGTGCCGCCGCCCATCGTGGTCACTCCGGAGTGGGATCCAGGGACCCACGTCCGACTGGACCGCGACGTTGACCCCCACCGCGCCGCTCGCCCCGGACAACGGCGTGTGCTACGGCTGTTACGGCGGCTACTACGGCGGATACGGGCTGGGTTACGGCGGCTACGGGCTGGGTTACGGCGGTTACGGCGTCGGCGCTGTGCCTGGGTACGGCGGCGGTTTCTGGCCGGGATTCATGTCGCAAGGCTTCGGGGCGGGTCGACGATTCGATGGTGGAGGATTCGACCCAAACCAGATGCCTGGCGCGCGTGCTTTCCGCGCCTCCCCCTTCGCCCAGCCTCGTCGTCCGCCGCCGGACGCCTCGGTCGTCATCGCTCCCCCGGCGGCTGTTCGGCTGCCGACCACCGTCCCGCCCTCGGTCGTCGTGCCACGCTAACGGCACGAGCGATCGGTCGCTCGAGGACGCCACGGAGCTGATCGTTTATTCGTGTAGCTTCGTATTCACCGCAAAAAGTCGACTCTATCTCCAGCGTTGGGTGTCGATACATGCGGTGTACTGCACCATTGCGTTCAAGACCGTCCGCTTGGATTCCAACAAGTCGCGAGATCGCCTCCCGAGAGCGATCACGGATTGCTTTAACCATGAGCGTTCAAACATTTATCCGCTGCGCCTTCGAGCGGCATCGCAGCCGTGAGTTCTCGGCCTTGCAACGGGCATTCATCTTGCTCGAATGGCGCGCCTGTAATCATAGGGCAGCGCCGGTTCCTCACCGATCGACAGTCGCACTTTCAAAGCAGGCACCGTCTGACCTGCCGTCGCCATCCCGCGCGCCATTACCGTCGCAGTCGGCCAGCCCCTCAGGTTGAGAGCGTATATGGGAGGAGAAGGAGATGACCAAAACCAAGTTCGCTGCGCATATCTTTGCCTTTCTGGCGGTGGTGCCATCGCTCGCTTCAGCCCAGAGCACGATTTCCGGTGTCGTGAGAGACACGAGCGGCGCTGTCATGCCGGGCGTTACGGTTGACGCTGCGAGCGAGGCGCTGATCGAAAGATCGCGCACCGTCGTCACCAACGGCGACGGACGCTATGCCATCGTCGACGTCCGGCCTGGCCTCTACACGATGACCTTCACGTTGCCGGGGTTCAGCACGGTCAAGCAGCAGGTCACCGTGCCGGCCAACGTGTCGGTCCCCATCGACGCCGACATGAAAGTGAGCGCGCTCGAGGAAACGGTGACCGTCGAAGCTGCGGTGCCTACCGTTGACGTCGAGAACGTGGCGCACCCCGTGGTCTTGTCGCGCGCGGACATGGACGCGATTCCGAGCGCGCGGAACATGCAGTCCATCGGTTCCTATGTTCCCGGCGTCCACCTGAACACGCCGGACGTGGCCGGCTCAATGCAGGTCCAGCAAACCTACATCACCACGCACGGCAACCTGCCCCAGGACAGCACCTACTTGCTGGATGGCATGCTCATCAACTCCACGATAGCCGATGGCCGCGCCCAGAACTATATTGACAACGCGATCGTTCAGGAGACGACCTATCAAACCAGCAGCGTCACTGCGGAAGTCTCAGCCGGGGGCGTCTACACCAACATGGTTCCCAAGGACGGTGGCAACGAGTTTCATGGAGATTTGTTCCTCGGCTGGGTGAACTCCAGCTTTGTCGGCACCAACATCGATCCGAAGCTGATTGACCGCGGTGTGGCAGGCCAATCCGCGGTCAATAAAATCGAGGACTTCGACGGCTCTTTGGGAGGGCCGATCAAAAAGGACAAACTGTGGTTCCTTTTAACCGGCCGCAAACAGGTCACCAACCTTCAATCGGCCGGCTCGTTCTTCACGGATGGTCGGCCCGGAATCGAGCACGATTCCCTCGATACCGGAACGGCGCGCCTGACGTGGCAGATCAACCCCAAGAACAAGGTCTCCGGCATGTGGTCACGGGTTTGGAAGTCGATCTCAGCCGACATCGTCTCCAGCCTCTTTGGCTTGGGGCAGGGGATGTCGCCCTATAACGCCACAAACCCGGACATCTCGTCGCTCCACCGTGATCCAGTCATGTACTACGTCCTGCAGGGCAGGTGGACGGGGACTCTCACGCCCAGCCTGCTCCTCCAAGGAGGCTTCTCGCTTAACAAGGAGGACTTCAATGTCCTTTACCAACCCGGCATTGAACAGGTTCCTTTTACACCTGCCTGGTACGCCGGAGCGTCGCACTTAGACGTGGCGCTCCTCACCCGCAGCGTCGCGGGAGCTGTGAACAGTCACAACAAATATGACCGGTACGCCTGGAACGGGTCGGGAGTTTATACAACCAGCGCGCACACGATCAAGTTTGGAATACAGGACAGCTTTGGTCCGGCCTATGTCAACAACAGCGCGAATGGAGACGCTTACTACAGGTTCACCAATGGGGTGCCGCTCGATGTCACGGCTTACAACACGCCTACGGTGTCCAAGCAACGGCTGAATGCCGACCTCGGGATCTACGGAATGGATACCTGGCACTTCAAGTCGTTGTCGATGACCGCCGGCCTGCGTTGGGAGTAT
>QHWL01000095.1 GCA_003222555.1 Acidobacteriota bacterium
ACCAAGATCCTCATCGAGGATGTTCTCGATGCCGAGGAAGACGTAGCGGAACCCCGCCTTCCGCATCAGCGGCCCGAGCCGGGCGCCGTGTTGCGCGATCGGCGCCGTCATGCCCTGGACGATGTAGTCGGCGTCGTTGAATCCGGCGTCGATGATCGCCTGGCAGAGCGTCGCGAATCGCTCGATGTCGAGGGTGATGTTGTCGTCGACCAGGAAGATCGCGTCCGCGCGATGAACGCGCGCGTCCGCGATGTCGGCCAGCACGCGCTCGATGGGGTAGCGATGAAAGTTTCTCCCCCGCATCTCGATGATCGAGCAGAAGCTGCAGTCGTACGTGCACCCGCGAGAGGTTTCGACGACGTCGACGGTGCGGCCGAGGAGAGTATAGCCGGCGAGCACTCGCGCATCGCGATTGGGCAGCCGCAGGGGATCGGACGCGAGTCGAAGGACCGGCCGTGCCGCATTACGCACGAAACCGTCGCGCGTCCGGCAGGAAAGGCCGGCAATCGCGCGGCAATCGCCGGCGGTTTCGATGGCGCGCAGAAGCTCGCACAGCGTCTGTTCGCCTTCGCCGCGCACGATGAACTCGATGTCACTGCAGGCCTCGTAGGCTTCGGGCGCGAGGGTCGGATCGTATCCGCCCACGACAATCCGCGCCGACGGACGCAAGGCGTGGATGAGGCGAGCGATCTTCAGCGCCGTCGTGCGCTGAAACGTCATCACAGACAGGCCGACGAAGTCGGGCTCGATGTCGCGCACCAGCCGTTCGAGGGTGGCTCGAACCCTCGATTGCACGAGAATGAGGTCGGCGATGGCGACCCGGTGGTGCGGATCGATGTTGCCCGCCAATGAGGCCAGGGCGCCGTTCGGCATTCGGATCGCGACCGGCGGCATGTGTTCGAAAGAATCGGGCATCGACAGCAGCAGGACGTTCACAGCGACCTCCGAGGGGTGTGGCCTCCCGGCCGGAAGGCAGGATATCTCATTGCCGCATCCCGCGCGCGATCACGATCTCGCCCGGGGACCGTCCGCTTTTTCGTCCCGTGCCATGCGCGTGCGACGGTCGTATGTAGTGTCCGGCTTCAGCCGGACCGTGCTCTGTGGTGACGTCCGCGTGAATGCTACATTACAATTTGGCATGCCGAAAACAGAAGATGAGTGGAAAGAGACGTTGAACCCCGACCAGTTCTATGTGCTGCGAAAGCACGGCACCGAGCCGCCCGGATCGAGCGCGCTCAACGCCGAAAAGCGGCACGGCACGTTCAAGTGCGCGGGATGCGGGCAACCGCTCTTCTCGTCGGACTCGAAATTCGAGAGCGGCACCGGATGGCCGAGTTTTTCGGCGCCGCTCGGACACGCGGTCGAAACGTCGACCGATCGCAGCCTGTTTATGACGCGCATCGAAGTGCACTGCGCCGGGTGCGGGGGTCACCTCGGCCACGAGTTTCCCGACGGCCCGCCGCCGACCGGCAAGCGGTACTGTATGAACGGCGTCGCGCTCAAGTTTGAGCCGGAAGATCAAGCCTAAGAAGCGTAGGCGCGCAGCCGAGGGCGCGAAGGGAGTGGCGCCACCACCACGGGCTGAACCCGCGATGAATGCCTTCGCCGAATGAGCGGAGTACAATCAGGACATCATGTTCTTAAAACCGCCGACGATTCCCTCGAAAGCCCAAGCGCTGCCGGGGCGCCATACCCCGATGCCGGTGTCGGATGCGCACTTCGTCAACAGCCATCGCCTCCAGCCGCCGTTTCCCGAGGGACTCGAGCGAGCGATGTTCGCCATGGGATGCTTCTGGGGCGCCGAGCGGGTCTTCTGGCAGATTCCGGGTGTCCACTCGACGGCGGTCGGCTACGCGGCCGGCTCAACGCCCAACCCCACCTATCGCGAGGTGTGCTCCGGCATGACTGGTCACGCTGAAGCGTCCTGGTCGTGTTCGAGCCACGAACGGTGCGGTATGAGCAATTGCTGAAGGTGTTTTGGGAGAGCCACGATCCGACCCAAGGCATGCGACAAGGCCATGACACCGGCACCCAGTACCGTTCCGGCATCTACTGTTACGGCGACACTCAGCAGCATGCCGCGGAAGCCTCGCGCGACGCGTTTCAAAAGCAATTGTCGGCAGCCGGCTACGGCCTGATCACGACAGAAATTCTGCCGGCGCCGGAATTCTATTACGCCGAGGACTACCACCAGCAGTACCTCGCGAAAAACCCGAATGGCTACTGTGGCCTTGGCGGAACCGGCGTAAGCTGCCCGGTGGGCGCAGACGTGCTTGCATGAAGAAGCGACCGGTCGCATGGATCGCTGCCGTGGCGGTGGTCGCCGCTGCGGCCGCCGGACTCCGGCTGTCGGCGATCGAGCAGGCCATGCCCGATCCCGCGCCCGGCCTGGCAAAGGCGACGTTCGCGGGCGGGTGCTTCTGGAGCATGGAGCACGTGTTCGACGAGTTGCCGGGCGTCGTATCGGTCACCGTCGGCTACACTGGCGGCTCGGCGAGCAATCCCAGCTACGAGCAGGTGGAGCTCGGCATCACGGGCCATGCCGAGTCGGTGCAGGTCGTCTACGATCCGAAAACGATCGCTTACACAACACTGCTCGATGCGTACTGGCACAACATCGATCCCACCGACGGCGGCGGACAGTTCTGCGACCACGGCCCGCAGTATCGTCCCGTCATCTTCTATAGCGACGACCTCCAGAAGCAAATCGCCGGCGCGTCGAAGAAGGCGCTCGAAGACTCGCATCGGTTCAAGCGCATTCTGACGCAGATCGTGCCCGCGTCGACCTTCTGGCGGGCCGAGGCGTACCACCAGCATTACTACAAGACGAATGCGTTCCAGTACAGGATGTATCGCGTCGCGTGCGGCCGCGACCCGCGCCTGGCGGACCTCTGGGGCAAGCACCACTGACGTGGAGATCGCGCCCGGTGCTCATCATTTTTCGGGCTTTCTCTCACTGGACCGGCAGGTCGCACTTGTCGGCGACTGCCGGGCGCTCGTCGACGGCGCGGTGCCTGCCTACGTGCCGGTGGTACGCGGCGGCGGCAAGATGCACGTTCGCATGCTGTGCCTCGGACGCCACTGGAACGGCAAAACGTACCAGTACGAACCGACGCGCACTGACTTCGATGGACTGCCCGCGCCGCCACTGCCGGCCGAGTTCCGCGCGTTGGCTCGCGAGATCGCAGCGTCGGCGGGGATGGTCCTCGATGCGGACCTCTGCATCCTAAATTATTACGACGCCGAAGGGCGGATGGGCGTTCACCAGGACAAGGATGAGAGCGAGCGTTCGCTCGCGGCGGGAGTGCCCGTGGTGTCGGTGTCGCTTGGCGACACGGCGCGGTTTCTGTTCGGCGGCGCCCGGCGGCGCGATCCGGTGCAGGCGCTTCGGCTCGAATCAGGCGACGCGTTCGTCTTCGGCGGACCCGCGCGGCTGCGGTATCACGGCGTCTCACGAATCGTTCCCGACACCGCTCCGCCCGCGCTTGGTCTCGCCGGACGCTTCAACCTGACGTTTCGTCAGTACGATCTCTAGACAGGGGCCGAGTCAGGAGCTGACAATCGCGACGAGAGCGCATCCTATAAGTCTGGACGCTGTGAAGAAACGGTCAACCGCCGAGTCCGCCGAGATCGCGGAGAAGAAGACGCTAGGAACCCTCGGCGTGCTCTGCGTGCTCGGCGGTAAAACGGCACATTTTTCATACGCCCTCTAGTCTTGTTCACAAGATTCTGGCCGGGCGCTTGCAGTCGCGTATTCGCGATCCGCGCAATCCCGCGCAAAGGACATCGCGAATGCAGTTTCTGCTCACCTTGCTCATCGGGGCTGTTGCAGCCGTTCAAACGTTCTCGTTAAGTTTACAAGTCAAACGATCCGATTCGGTCCTGGTGCGTGCCGTCATCGATGGTGACACGATTGACGTGACGGCGTTCGGCCGGGTGCGGCTGCTTGGGATCGATGCGCCGGAGATCGGTCGCGGGTTCGACACCACCGCGCCCTTCGGCCGCGAGGCGCGCGATCGGCTCGCGGCGCTCGTCCTGCATCGATGGATTCGTCTCGAGCAGGAAGGGGCGCTCCTCGATGTGTACAACCGGCATCTCGCTTACGTGATGCGCGAGGATGGCGTCTTCGTGAATGCCGCGCTGGTGCGCGACGGGCTTGCCCGCGTGTCCGCGCGGGTGCCTCTCTCGCGGCTCGCTGAGCTCCAAAAGGCGGAAGCCGAAGCCCAGACGTTCCGCCGTGGGATGTGGGGAGAAGCGCCTCGCATTCCGCCGACGAGCTATACTCGCCGATCGGGAAACCGTAAAACTTCGGCGGTCAAAGCGAAGACGCCGCGGCAGGAGCGGCGAAAGTCCCGCAAGCCGAAATCCTGAGGATGCGACGTTTGGTGGCAGCGATTCCAGTCGAGTACGCCTCGCAACGCAAGATCCGGGAGCGGAACAAACTCCATTACCGATTCAACCACTGGCCGATCTGGGTCTTCGTCTTCTTCATTGCGCCAGGGCCGCTCACCTTCGATCTCTTCGAGCGCGGTTTCGATTCGCGCATGGCCGTCTGGCTCGGCGCGGTGCTGCTCGGGACGGGAATCGCGGGGCTGCGCGGCCGGCTGCCGGGTGTCGAGCCAAAGCCGTACATCATCCGGTTCACGGAAGATCGGCCCAACCCGCGATATCGCCGCGTCTGTTATACGTTCGCCTGGAGCGAGGTCATCACGTTCGCCGTGCTGAACGTCACGGGTCTCGTTGTGGCGATCGCAACGGGCCATTGGCATCTCAAAGAGATCTACCGCGCCGCGTACTTCCCCTTGGCCGGCTCGATTTGGCTGTTGGGCGCGTTCGGACGGCTGCCGCGCGTCAAGGCGTCGACCAAAGGCGAAGGGCACGAACGCCGCTATTTTTACGGGTCGGTCTGGGCGGTTTGCTGGGGGCAGCCGGCGCTGTGGCTGATGTGGAAGGTGTTGCCGCACACACGCACCGCGGATTTGTTCAAGCTCGTCGTGTTCCTCGGCATTCTCGCGTTTGTGGGCACTCTGGCGCGAAAGGGCCGGCTGCCTCGCACGCGGCCGATCGTCCCCGGGGAGCTGGCGGTTTCGGACTAGACGACTCACTCTCTTCACGAAGGCACGAAGCGCCACGAAGAACACGAAGTGCTCTTGTACAAGACTATTCCTCATGATCTTCGTGGTTCTTCGTGTCTTCGTGATAAGCCGTTGATGCCGACGTGAAGGATCAAGGACCGACTCTGATAACTTGTGTGCCTCGCGCATGCCGAATCCCAAAACCCCACAACGCAAAAGAGAAGGATGGCAAGGCTGGGATCAATACGCGCCCTTCTACGATTGGGAAAACGCGCGGACGCTGGGGCGCCGCGACGTGCCGTTCTGGCGGCGCGTGGCTTGCGAGGCGCGCGGACGCGTCCTCGAGCTTGGCTGCGGCACGGGGCGCGTGTCGCTGCCGCTCACGCGGGCCGGCGTCACGCTCGTTGGCATCGACCGATCCTCGCGAATGCTCGCGCGCGCGAATCGCAGGAGCAAATCGCTGCGGCACCGCCGGTCGGTCGGTGCCCGCGGCCGTCTGGACCTGGTGCGCGGCGACATCCGCGCGCTGCCGTTCGGCTCGCGGAAGTTCGCCATGGTGCTCGCGCCGTACGGCGTCCTTCAGTCGCTGCTCCGCGATCGCGACCTGGGCGCCACGCTGCAATCGGTTGCGCGCGTCCTGCGGTCGGGCGGCACCTTCGGGATCGATCTGGTGCCCGACGTGCCCAACTGGCGAGAGTACAGCAATCGCGTGCAGCTGCGGGGACCAGCCGCGGGCAGCGTGCGCCTCACGTTGATTGAATCGGTTCGCCAGGATCGGCTTCATCGATTGACGACATTCGAGCAGCGGTACATCGAGCGGCGGGGCCGCCGCACCACCGAGCACCGGTTCGACTTGACGTTTCGCACGCTGTCGGTCCGGCAAATCACCGGCCGTCTCGAACGTGCCGGCTTCGTCGTCGAGGCGGTGCTCGGTGATTACCGCGGCCGGCGCTGGGACGAGCGGGCGGAGGTCTGGATCATCCTGGCTCGAAAACAAGACTAGAATCCGGCGTAGCGCAGGTCTTTAGGCCTGCCCTTGTGGTAACATTTTCACTCCTTTTTACCGCGTTTTTTTCTGGAGTTTTTCCATGTCCGGCCATTCCAAGTGGGCCTCCATCAAGCACAAGAAGGGCGCCCTCGACGCCAAGCGCGGGAAGATTTTCTCGAGGATCATCAAGGAACTGACCGTTGCGGCCCGCGGCGGCGGCGGCGATCCCGACATGAACCCCCGGCTGCGCAGTGTCATCGCCGACGCGAAGGCGCAGAACATGCCCGCCGACAATATCAAGCGCGCGATTCGCCGGGGGACTGGGGAAGAGCCCGGCGTGTCGTACGAAGAGGCGCAGTACGAAGCCTACGGGCCTGGCGGCGCGGCGGTCATCATCGATGTCCTCACCGACAACAAGAACCGCACGGTGGGCGAGCTGCGCCACGCCCTGACCAAACACGGCGGCAACCTCGCCGAAACCAACGCCGTCGCCTGGATGTTCACCAAGCGCGGCTACATCGTCGTGTCCAAGAGCAAAGCGAAGGAAGAAGATCTGATGGCCGCGGTGATCGATGCCGGCGGCGACGATCTGCGCGACGACGACGACAACTGGGAAGTGCTGTCGTCGCCGGAAGCGTTCCCGCAGGTCCTCGAGGCGGTCAAGAAACTGGGGATCGAACCCGACGCCGCCGAGATCTCGATGCTGCCGCAGAACTACTTGAAGCTCGAAGGCAAACAGGCGCAGCAGATGGTCCGGCTGATGGAGGCGCTCGACGAGCACGACGACGTGCGCCACGTCTGGTCGAACTTCGATATCGAGGAAAAGGAGATCGAGGCGTCGCTCGCGTGAAAATTTTCGGCATCGACCCCGGCGCCGTGCGCACCGGTTACGGCTGCGTCGAGACCGACGGATCGCGCCATCGGATTGTCGTATGCGGCGCCATCAACACTCCCGCGTTGGCGACCTTTCCTGAAAAGCTGTTGATCATTCACAGCCGGCTGGCAGCGTTGATCGACGAGTGCCGGCCAGATTGTGTCGCGATCGAGAATCTGTTCCACGCCACCAACGTCCGGAGCGCGTTGAAGCTCGGACACGCGCGCGGCGTCGCCATGCTCGCAGCCGTCGAAGCCGGGCTGCCGGTGGCCGAGTACACGCCCGCGGAAATCAAGCGCGCGGTCGTCGGCTACGGCCGGGCCGAAAAGCGTCAGGTGCAGCACATGGTGAAGTTGATCCTCGGCCTTGCCGTGTTGCCGTCGCCGCACGACGCCGCCGATGCGCTGGCGGTCGCCATCTGTCACGTGCACTCGCAGTTACCCGCCGGCATCGCGCCGGTGCCGGTCACGCGGGTCAGGGCCGCGACGAGCTGGCGGCATTTCAGACCTTAAGAGACTGGTGAACAAATCACGTTCAACGCAGAGGCCGCAGAGAAGAAATGCCCAAGGAATTCTCGGCGCGCTCTGTGAGTGCTGCGTTCAAACGTCGCATTTTTGACAGGCTCTCAAGGCTGAACAGAACCAAGGACCAAGTACGGACCAAGGACTAAGAACCAAGGACCGTCTTGATCGCACACCTGCGCGGGCGCATTCTCGAGAAACACCCCAACCGGATTATCGTCGAGGTCGACGGCGTCGGGTACGACGTGTCGGTGCCGCTGTCCACCTTCTACGGTCTCGGGGAGCCCGGCGGCGAAATCGCCCTTCGCATTCACACGCACGTGCGTGAAGATGCGCTGGCGCTTTACGGGTTCGCAAGCCTGCTCGAGCAGGATTTGTTCGAGCGCTTGATCGGCGTCAGCGGCATCGG
>QHWL01000707.1:0-1384 GCA_003222555.1 Acidobacteriota bacterium
CCTGTTTCCGTTCGATTAGCCTCTGGACCACGGTATCGGGGTTCGAATCCCTGCCTCCCAGCCAGTCCCTTTCGGAACGGGCTGGTCACCAGGTCTTCAGGCACGCCCCGACTCGTCTTCGGCTCGCCGGGAGCGGGCACGAATCCCGCAGTTGGTTTCTCGCAAAATTGGTCTCGCTCGGTTCTCTCCGAGCGGTCCGCGTTAGAACGCGTACTTCATTCCGAACTGGATGATCCGTGGCGTGCCGGCCTGCGTGGTGATGCGGCCGAACTGTCCAGAGTTGATATTGGCGATGGTCCCACCAGCGGCCTGGTCCATGCCGGGATCGCCCCAGTTGAACGTGTTGAACAGATTGAACGTCTCGAGGCGGAGCTCCAGCGCCTGCATGCCCGCAACGCTGACCTGGCGGGATACCGCCAGATCCACGCTCCAGAAATGGGGCCCCACGAGGGCGTTCCGCTTCTCGTTGCCGTACGTCCCGGGCTCCGGCTGGGCAAACGCTGCGCGATTGAAATAGTTGGTCAGCGTCCGCTCCTTCGGATAGACGTCGTTGCTGATCCTGTTCGGCCGCTGGTCCCGCTGCCCGGTGAACGCGTTGTCGATCCCGGTGGTGACGTTGATACGGTTGCCGGACCGCGCGTTGAGAATGCCGGTGAAGCGCCAGCGCGAGGCCAGTACGCCGATAACGCCGTTGCCCGCGTCCGCGGTCTCGTAGCCGGCGGTCAGTGTCGCGAGGTGCCTGCGATCCTGATCGCAGTAGCCTTCGTCGAACGTCGGGTCGTACGGGTTCGTGTATCCGGAGCTGATCTGGTTCCACGTGTTCGGCGTGTCCGTGCCGATGCAGCGCGATAACGTGTAGTTGGCGTTCAAACTGATCCCTCTCACGGCGCGCCGCTGCGCCGACAGCTTGAGCCCGTGGTACTCCTGATAGCCGACGTCGTCGTTGAGATCGACCGCGCCGATGAGCCGCGCTTCCTGCGGGTTTTCCTGGTACAGCGCGCGCCGCACGTTCAGGTTGGCGTTGGTCGAGCAGACCGGGTAGAACCTGCCGTCGCGCAACGTGCAGGCGCCGAGCCCCATGAAAAGGCCCGGGTTGATGGCCGTCTGCGACCACAGCCGATCCGAGTAGTTGCCAAGGTAGCTCACCGCGACGCCCCAATCCGTGCCGAGCTGCCGTTCGACCGTGACGTTCCAGTTCTGTACCCGCGGAGAGTTGATGTCGGGGTTCATCGTGCCGAAGGCGCCAAACGCGGGATACGCCGTGTTGCGATCGGTGACGATTGGATGCGGATCGCCGCCCACATGCCCGTACGGATCGCCCATGCGTCCCGGAGGCTCGGTGATGAGCGACCCGTTGCCGAACGGCGGCGCCGCAGAATTGATC
>QHWL01000707.1:1488-3550 GCA_003222555.1 Acidobacteriota bacterium
GAGGCCGGTCTGTCCAGGCGGGAAACCAGCATCACCGGGGTACATGAGACCGGCGGGCGCGTTGACGAACACGTTGCTTTTGACGCCGCGGCGGAAACGTTCGAGGTCGAAAATGTAGACGGCGGTATTGTCGACGCTCGTGCCGAAGTAGGGTTCCCACCGCGCGCCAAGGTTGAACGTCAGCCTGTTGGTCGCGCGCCACGTATCCTGCGCGTACAACCCGAGATACCAGCTGTGCACCGGCAGATCCTGCTGTGCACCATGCTCCACCGACGTGACGCGGCCGAGCAGCAGGTCGGCGAGGCCGAGGCCCGTGGCACTGCCGTCGACGATCCAGGTGCCGGCCGCGCGCGACGAGGACTGTACGTGTCCACGCCAGTACCTGACGTTGCCGCCGATGCCGAACTGATGGCGGCCGCGCACGAGCGTGAGGTCGTCGACCACGTTGTAGGAGGCATTCAGGTACGTCGCTTTTGTCGCGCCGGCCGGAAAATTGAAGGCGCCCGTCACGTTGATCGGCATCTGACCTCGAAGGTACGGATACATCTTGATGCCGAGGTCGGCCGGATCGAAGTACGGCGTGTTGTACCTCCGCAGCGTCGTGTCGTTGTACGCCACCCGGATCGCGTTCACGACAGTCGGCCCGAAGATCATGGTGTCGCCGAGGGTCAGCATGTGCGCCATGTTGTCGAGGCCGGGGACCGAACCCGGCAGCGGGATGGCTTTGAGCACGTTGTCGCCCTCGCCCTGATAGGGCGGCGTCTTCTTGATGAACACGTTCATGTAGCGGCCGAACACCGCATGGTCGGCGCTCCACTGGAAGTCGATCCGCCCGATGGCCTGGCCCTCGTTGCTGTCGTCGCCAGTCTGGTAGGTGATCTGGCCGCAGGGGTCGGTCGTCGACGGCAGGCGCTTGGCGAGATTGAGCGCCGCAGGGCTGAACTGCGATGGATCGACGCGGTTACCGACGAATGGCGCGCGCAGTATCACCTGTGTGCCGCCGTTGCACGCCGCCGAGGCAAACATCGTGAAGTCGCCGGCGAGCATGGCGGGCGTGGGCACCCAGGCAATCTGGTCGGCCGGCCGGAAGCGCAGCACCGTGCCCTGATAGCCGCCGAAGAAAAAGAGCCGGTCGCGCGCCATCGGCCCGCCGATCGTTCCTCCGAACTGATGGCGCCGCAGCCCGTCGTCCTGGCGTGTCCCGTCGGGGCCGATGGCGGCAAACGGGCTCGTGGCGTTGAGCCGCCGGTCGCGCAGGAACTCGAAGGCGTTGCCGTGGAATGTATTCGTGCCCGATTTCGTGATCGCGTTCACTGATGCTGCCGCGTGCATCCCGTTCTGGGCCGTCAGGCCGCTCGTCGCGACGCGGAACTCCTGCAGCGCGTCGGGGAACGGCATGGGCAGGTTCACGTTGCTCTGCGGGCTGTTGTGTGATGCGCCGTCGAGCACATACCCGACCCCGATGGGCAGGCCGCCGGCGACCGAGATCGTCACACCGCCTGGGAAGGTTCGAGCGCTGGGGTTCCCGGCCTGGACCGCCGCGCCGGCCAGCACGATGAGGTCAGTCACCTGACGCCCTTGCAGCGGCAACTCGAGGATCCGCTCGTTGTCCACGACATCGCTGATGCCGGCGCTCAGCACGTCGACCAGCGGCGCCGCCGCCTCGACCGCCACCGTTTCCTCTAGACTGCCGATCGCCAGCGCCACATTGATCTCCGGAGTCGCTGCGACCTGCAGAACGATCCCGGTCTGCGAGTAGGTCCGGAACCCCTGGAGCATCGCCTCCAGCCGGTAGGGTCCGGTTGGAAGATTCGGCAGCACGTACGTGCCGTTTTCGTTCGTGACGACGGTGCGAGCGAGCCCCGTATCGGTTTGGGTCACGGTGACGGTGACACCGGGCAGCACCGCGCCGCTTTGGTCCGTGATGCGGCCGCTCAACTGTGCGGTGGAAAGCTGCGCCCAGGCTGCTGCGGCAGAAACGAGAACCGAGAGCGCGCCAATCAGCGGGATCCGGAACTGGCTCATACAGGCTCCTTTCCAAGAGGCAGCCGATGCCGAGTTT
>QHWL01000096.1 GCA_003222555.1 Acidobacteriota bacterium
GGCCCCGGCGGGAGGCGGGACAACGGCGGGCGGCGCCCCACCGCGGTAGTAACTGCCACGACCGCCAGCGACCTGCCGCATGACGCCCACTCGAGTGGCGGCAGCGAAGGGGCGTGCCACCCCACGGCTGGCGGCGCGTGAGAGGAGAACGCAATAGCGTTCCTGTCCAAGCACACGCCAAAGACTCCGGATTGCTGAAAGGTGATCGCGCCATAGACGAGGGCCAGTAGGACGATCTCCCAATACGCCCGTGGGAATTTCAAAAAGGCAGTACGCGAGGGTAAATACTCCCGTCACCCAACCCCAACCGATAGGGTCGATGTGCAGGTCTTCCTGCATTCGCGGTCCTGCCACGGAAATGCAGACGCGGTCGAGGTAAGTGATCGTAAAAAGAAAGACCAGCAGGCCCAGAACCTGATAGCGGTGTTTCGTAGGCGAGCCCTGCATGGCGCACTATTCTCTCAATTCCGACCGTCTGGCGCGATTCACGCACGAAGCCCAGACGCCCGATTCGCCTCACGCGGCGGCGAAGGCGTCGAGGAGCCGCGCGACGTGCTTCGCGTGCTTCACGTAGTCGTCGACGCGCAGTGTTGTTGGGTGTCCGCCCCCTCGCTCCCCCGAGATCGAGTGTAGGTGCGCGGCTCCGCCGCTATCTGACCTTGACGTATTTGCGCAAATTGTGGGCGGCAACGTCCGCCGAGTAAATCGAGCCTTCGTCATCCGCCGCGATGCCGGACGAAGTTGTCCCGCGGGTCAAGCTGTCCGGGTCCGCCGGATCGGGAATGAACGCCTTCAGCGATCCGTCCAAGGCGTTGCCGGCCACGATGCCCCTGATCTCGCCTCGCTTGGCTGCCGGATCGGGGAATCCAGAGCCCACATAGATCGTGTCGTCCTTGCCCACGAACACGGAGCTCGGCTGGCCGAATTGCTTCCACGCGGCGATGAAGTTGCCGTCCTGATCGAAGACTTGGATGCGCTGGTTCTGGCGATCGGCGACATAGATGCGGTTCTGCGAGCCGCCGAGGAAGATGTCGTGCGGTTCGTCGAAATCGCCGGGCGCGGAGCCTCTTTTTCCCCAGCTCTTGATGAATTTTCCATCCTTCGAAAATTTCAGCACGCGGCCATTGTTGTGCGCATTGGGCAGGTGGCCGTCGGTCACGAAGATATCGCCGTTTGGTGCAATAGCGACGCCGGTCGGCCGATCGAACGCATCCGGACCGTTTCCGGACACGCCCTCTCGGCCGAGCGTCATCAGCACTTGGCCGTTGGGGGAGAGCTTCAGCACCTCCTGACCCATCACCACGCCTGTTGCGTTCCTGGCCGACATGCCAAGCACCACCTCAGCGTCATTGACGTCGGTTGCCCATAAGTTCCCCTCCTGATCGACGGTGAATCCGTGTGGATAGGCGAAAAGCCCGGCGCCGAAGCTTTTCAGCAGGCGGCCTGTGGGATCGAACTCCAAAATCGGCGGGTTGGCTGGCCCACGATCGATGCAGACCGCGCTGCCGGGCGGCACGGTGTTGAAACAGCGATGGAAGACCCAGATGTTGCCATCACGGGCGACATGCACTCGAATGACCTCTCCCCAGCGGCCACCGTTCATGTTTTGCGGGATGCTCGGCCACCCTTCCACCAGCCGATAGGGATTGGGAAGGTCGGTCGGTTTGGGGTATTGGGTTTGGGCGTTCGGCGTGCGCCCAAACGCGACGATGACAGCAGCACCGGTGAGAAGCGGGAGTACCGCTCGGCGTACACGCAACATCCTGGCCCTCCCATAGAAAATTTCCGCTTTCAACCCTAAGATAGAGTGTCCGTATTGCCGTCGATGCCACGGTTGCCGAAGCGCCTTGCACGGCCACACCTTCCCGACGCGAATTCTCGTGACGACGATGGCATCGCCGTCGAATCGTTGTCAAGGCCGGGGAATCTCTCGCCAATTCGCGGCGTGCGAACTGACGTCATATGGGTTCTGTAGCGGAGAGGGTGGGACTGGTTCCCGTGGTTCCCGCGCCTGTCAACAACTTAGGCCGTTTTCAATCGCTCAAATCGCTAGAAACGCTCAAAAGCTGAGTATCGGGTACAAAACAGGTACAGCGCGTCGGATCAAGCGTCAGGATGATGTACTATCCGCCAAGCCCAAACTCGGGAGGAGCTCCATGAGGCATGTCGTTTCAGCATCGTTGTTCGTGCTCGCCTGCGCGCTCGCGCAGCCGGCGGCCGCTCAGGTCGAGGACAAGCCGGTGCCCATGGACAAGGCGCCGTTCCACATCCCGGTCTTCTCCAACGACTACCTCATTCTCTTGAACGTCAACATTCCGCCCGGGCGCAACACCGGCTACCATATCCACTATGCCGACTCCGTGTCCGTGAACCTGACTCCGGCCTCGCAGACCAATCAGAATTACGGCTCGTCGGAAGTGAGCGCGCCGGGTACGGGCGGGGACGGCGAACCCGGCCGTGCGACGTTTACGGATGTGACCAAGAATGGCCCGCGCACGCACAAGGCGACCAATGTCGGGCCGACGCCGTTCCACAACATCTCCTTCATCCTGAAGAATCGCGCACCGGCCGGAACCACGGTGTCGGACCGTTCGGGTGTCAAGGGCTACACCCAGATCATGGACAACGCGCGGCTGAGAGCCTGGCGTGTCGCTCTGAAACCCGGAGAGGCGACGGGACAGATCACGCAAACAGCCCCGGGTCTCAGAGTCTACGTCCACGGCGGCGTACTGGCCGAGATGGTGCCTGGATCGGCCGACCGCGGCATGGCTCCATACGAAGGCGATTTCATCTGGCAGGATGCAGGGCGGACGAGGGCCGTGAAGAACACCGGTACGACCCTCATCGAATTCGTCGAATTCGAGCTGAAATAAGGCCGGTGAGTTCCTGGGGCTCGGCGGTTTGAGGCGGAGCCTCACTGCCGTTCCGGAGCGGAGGCCCTGGGAAGGTTGTACTTCCGTGAGCGCGTGTTGAGCTCTTCGACTTGCTCGACTTCGTCCGAGATCTCCTTACTGAGAGCGCCCTTTTGCGCTTCTGTCATCCGTCCTGTGGTTTTCAATTCAGTCAAGGCTTTGTCGACAGCGCCCAACGCGATGTTCACCATGCTCGCGGACTGTCCCACGGTGATTCGGGCTGCCTTCATGGCGGCCGCAGTTGCCGGCAAGTTCGCGTTGCCGATCACCGCCATGAGCGGTTTTTTGATCATGTCGGCCGCCTTGATGTAGTCCTGCGCGGTCCGCAATCCGATCCACACGGCGTCGGCACCGGCTTCGGCGTAAGCGGTCGCCCGATCCAGCATCTCTGTATACGAACCGTTCGGAGTCGGAGCAAGGCAGCGCGCGATAAAAACCATGTCCGTACGCGCGTCGGCTGCGGCGTGGATATTGTCGATCATCCGGGCCTTGGAAACGACGCCCGGAACGGAATAGGCAGTGGCGCGGTTGAGCGGCATCCGGTCATCGAAGGCCGCGCAGCCGATGCCGGCTCTCTCAGCCTGTTTCGCGAAGCGGTAGACGTTCAGGGGCGTGGCGCCAAAATCGTCCACATCCGCGAGGATTGGAATATCCACGTTCGCGGCGATGACACTGTTGTACTCGATGATCTCGGACACGGTGACGACCGCTTGGTCTGGCAGCGCGACCAATTCCTGATTGGGGGCGCTGCTGCCAACAAACGCGGCTGTGAACCCGTGAACTTGGATCAGACGAGCGGTGAGCACATCGTAAGCGCCGGGGCATATCAGCGGGTCCGGCGCATTCATCAATGCGCGAAAGCGTGCACCCATGGTCCTCGGTGCCGGGCGCGTCTGCGACGCAGGTGCAGCCACGGCCAGCGGCTGGGCAGCCGCCATCAATCCGGACGCTGCCAGTCCAGCGACTTGGACAAACTCGCGTCTATTCGTTTTTCTAGCCATGGTCGCTCCTCGAGATTTGCGGTGATCCCGTCATACCGGCATTTTCCAGATGACGCCTGGTTCGAACGGAATATAGCGATTTTCCGAGGCTCGCTCAAGCTCACGCTCACTCGGGTGGCTCCCCCGCCAGATACGCTGCGTGATCGAACCACAACCCACGTGGCTCAAACAGGCCAGTCCTTCAGTGGTGATCAGACGAACATCGAGGCCAAATGGGTAGTGTTGCACGCGGAGAACCCACGTGACCAACTACACCTACGGCAGCCTGCAGCACCGTCGCGACGCTCCGGCCGCACGGCAGGCACTGGCGAGTGCGTGCGCAATGGTGTGGACCGTGCACGCGAGAATGATTGCGACCGGAGGGACGACCAGCACGGCCAGCGCGTGCTCCACGAACGCGCCGGACTGCGCCGCGCCGTTTGCGAGCGGAACGGCGAGCGTGACGGCGTAGTATGAAGCAAGCGGCAGAGCCGTGCGACGGAACGCGTGAGCAACCCTCGTCCGTGGCACACGGTTCATGGTGTTTGCCCAACCGGCGCCACCCTCCGGTTGAGTCGTTGCGCCAGCTCGTAGAGCAGCACCAGGCCCCCGAAATACACCGCGATCCCTTCGAAGCGATGGACATCAGCCGCACTGAATGCTGACAGCGCGACCGGATGGGCGGCGAGCCACATCGCGATCGCAATCCGTACGGCGTTGACCGGCACAGCCGCCGAATAGCTCGCCAGCAGGCTCACACCCAGAACGCGCGCCGCCGATAGTCCGGATCCGACACGATGAAGGAGGGCGAGCATCAGCATGCCGAACGCGGCGACCATGAAGTTGATCCCCGCGCATGATTTCTCGATCAGGAACAGGCGATCGCGCGAGAAATATCCTTCTTGCGGCTGCAACGTGAAGGTTGTGTGGGTCATGGCGCCAGCCAACTGCGCCGTCGGACTCAATATCCACTCCAGATCGTCCGCGCGCGCGTCGGCGTAATGTCGCTTTATCGCGAAGGCGATGAGCACCGCCGCGGCCAATACCCACAGTTTCATCTTCATGCGACGACCCCCGATCGCCGGCGCCGCGCGCGCAGCAGGCTCACACCACCGAACCATGCCACAGCGATTGCGCACACCCACACAATGTCTGGTTCGGGACCGTTGGTGACGCCGACCGCGAGATCGGACACCCCCGCTGGCAAAGGCAGCGGCTGGTCGACGTCCTCGGCATCCTCTGCTGTGCGCCGCACGATCTCCTGCACCGCAACGAACGACGTGTACCGCGTGAGCAAGCGATAGGTCAGCCCCAGCGAGGTGATCTCGGCGATGCGTTCCTCGCTTGGAGCCCTGGGCCCGAAATCTGACAGGTCTGCGATGCGGGTTCGTGCCCAGAGCTGCCGAAGCGCACCGTGACGTGCGTCGGCGCTCGCAGGCGAGACCGCAATCGATGTCCGGTACACTCCGCGACCGCTCTTGCCCGAGATTTCGATCGATCCAGCTGCGCTGCCTCGCCACTTCCCGAAGACGACAATCGGGCGGCGGGCGAACAGGTCCGGGACGTTCTTCGGCTCGACATCGTAGGTGTCCAGTCCGCTGAACGTCACGTCGATGCCGGTGAGCACGGGCGTGTCGATGTACCGCCGGAACCGCTTTGCCGCCTCCGCCGCGCTGGAGGGTTCTGTGACGATGAACGGCTCCCCGAGCCCCGCCCGAGCAATGCCCTCGATGAGGAACCGGTTGACGCTGGTGCCAATACCAAAGGCGAAGAAATTGACACCATCCAGTTGCGCGCGGACGTAGTCGAACACGTCCGATTCCGCCTCGATATACCCGTCGGTCACCAGGACAATGCTGCGCGACGCCTCGCCTTGACGCGGGACGGCGACCGCCCGTTCGAGCGCCGCCCGCAGCCGCGTCCCACCCCCGCCCTGCTTCCGCCCGATGAACTGGAGCGCCCGTATGAGATTGGGACGCGTCGCCGGAACAGAGACTCGCGAGAACGTGTCGGAGCCGTCGGCAAACACGACGATGTTGAACGTGTCGGCGGGTCGAAGGACGTTCGCGAGGTCGGCCATCAACTTCTTCGCCGTGTCCAGCGGAAAGCCGTTCATCGATCCCGATACGTCGAGCACGAAGATGTACTCGCGCGGCGGCACCTCGTCGGGCCGAACCACCTGCGGCGGTTGCGCCATGAGCAGGAAGAAGTTTTCGCTCCGGCCCTGGTACAGCAGCACTCCGGAGGCAATCTCCTGGCCAGCCAATCGGTAGCGAAGGATGAAGTCGCGATTGCCCGAGAATCGATCGGACTCGGCAAGTGTCACGTCAGATCGCCCCGGGCCGGTCGAGCGGACAACCAGCTGATGGGAGGGTGAGGCGAGCTCCTGCAGCGGCACGCCGGTCGACACCACGCCCGAAAGGTGGAACTCGCTGCGCGGCGCCTCGCCCTGGCGAGTGTACGGAGCCGCGACGAACTCGTCGCCCGGCGACGCCTGACTTTCGCGCTGCTCGGAGTAGCGCGGTCCGACAACGGTCGGGTACACGAACTCGTACACACCGTCGGTCGGCACGAGCAACTCCGTATATTTGAGCTCCACCGAGATCGTGTCGCCTGGAAGCACGTTGGCGACCTTCATCGAGAACACGTTGGGGCGGCTCTGTTCCAACAGCGATGCGCTCTTCCCGTCGCGCTTGGCGGCTTCAAATTCACGTGCGGCCTGCTTGCGCTCCCTGATTCTGGCCACGGTGCGCACATCGCCGACGGTCATCGTCATCCCGTACACAGCCGCCCGCGTGGACGCAGGAAAGATGTAGCGGGCATGAATGGGCCGCGTTCCACCGTTCTCGTACACCTGCCGGACGGTCACGTCCGCAATCACGCCGGCGATGGCGACGTCAACTCGCGTGTCCTTCAACGGCAGACGATCGATGGAGGGATCGCTGCCTTCGACGAAGAAGTATGGCGAGAGCGTCTTGTCAACGGGCACTCGATCGGCCTGCGCCGCGGCCTCGAGCGGCGCGAGCAAGGCACAGACGGCAAGAACGAAAACGGTCCCGCGAGTTGAGAGTTTCATGCGGATCACGGAGAGCAACGCCGCTGCCGTCCGCCGCCCCCCAACGCGATCGGACCGCAACGTATTGCGCGTGCAAGTGATGCACGGATTTGAGGATCCTGTGGCTGCGAATGGATCGGGAAGCATGCGTGTTCGTGCGACCACGGCCGTGTCCAGCCGGACACGCCTCCCTGGATACCTTCAGGCGCGCCTCGAGCATCAGGCGAGAGGCGATGAGTGGTGAGTTCGGGAGGTGGGATGCGAACCAGTGTGCAGGCGTGGCGAGCCGCCGCGATCTCGAGCCCTGGCGCGGTCGGGAGCCGCTCACGTGCCGACACAATCCAGGACCCGAGACCGAGACTGCCTAATTGTTCGGCGTCTTCCCAGCACCGCCCTTCGCTGTTTTCTCGACGACGCCGTTCGCGGGCGAGCCGACGTCTAACGGTTCTTCGGCATTCCCCTGGACAGATTCGACACGCGCCAAGTTCCGCTTCGCCTTGTCGTAACCGGGGTCGGCGGTCAGTGCGGCCTTGTACGTCGCGGCCGCCGCCTTGAAGCGCCCGGTGTGCTCCAGCGCCATGCCCAGGTTGTTGTGAAATGCCGGCACGTCCTGCCGCAACTCCACGGCCTTGGCGAGCAGCGGCAGCGCCTCGTCGGCGCGCTTCGTCTCGAGGAGCAGGAATCCGAGGTTGTTCATCGACCATGCGTCGAGCTCGTTCAGCTCGATCGCGCGACGATACGCATCCATGGCCTCGCCGGTCTTTCCCTGCGCGACGTAGGTACGGCCAATCAGCCGATACACCTCGGTGGATTCGGGATCGATCTCGGCCGCACGCGTGAGCCCGCCGAGCGCATCGTCATATCGCTTCTGATCGATGAAGACGCGGCTCAGGTTCACGAGGCTCTTGACGTGATGCGGGTCGATGCTCAACGCCTTCTCGAAAGCGTGCTCGGACCTCGCGAGATCGCCGCTCTTCCACGCTGACAGGCCGAGCATGTAGTGTCCCCACGGGTTGGCGGGGCGCTGCCCGGTGTAGTGCTCGAACATCACTGTCGCGTCGCTGTACTTCCTGGCCTGGTATGCCGCCTGGCCATCGGCGAATGACACCGGGCCGGTAATCGTGGGCGTCGCGCCTGACACGGATCCTTCGTCGCCGGCCCGCTTCAACGGCAATGATTCGCCTCGTGTCGCGACCGGTTTCAGTTGCTCGGCGTTTAGCGACTCCACCTTTGCCTGTGAAGTTTCGCCGCGGTAGGAACAGCCGACGGCCGCGAATGCCGCCAGGAGCAGCACCGCCGTGACGTGTCGTGTGGGTTTCATCTGTCTCCCTCCTTGGTTCGCCGACCGCTTCACATGCGGCCGAGCGTTCGTTGGCGTTCAGGGCAAGCCTGACGCCACGGTGAGCGGCAGATGACAGGTGCGTCTAACTGACCGAAGCAGAGCGAGTTGGCGAATCGTGAGAACGGGCCCGGGGGAGTCGTTCGCGGCGGTCGTGTCTCCGTGGACACCGGCTGCGGAGCTGCAGGTGTCCCGGGGGACACGGGGAGCTCCTCCGCCCCGTGCGGGTTACGCGTCCCGGTGCATACCCTTGTTCAATCCGTGTCGACGCATGATTTTCAACAGGCTGGAGTGGTCCGCAAGGCCGAGCGCCTCGGCGGTCCGAGTGACGTGCCAATCGTGTTTGTCGAGCGCGCCAAGCACGATGTGCCGTTCGGCCTGCGCCTTCAGCGCCTTGAGTGTTCCCGGAGGGGCGGTCGCGTCAGCGGCCTCGTCCCTTTCGTCGCCACCCCGAATCTCCGGTGGAACATCAGCCGCGCCGATGATGGCGGCATCTGTCGCCATCATCATGCGCTCCAGACAGTTTCGCAGCTCGCGAACGTTGTTCCTCCGCCACTCGTAGGCGGCGAGCAGCGCGACCGCGTCCGGCGTGATCGTCTTCGACCGCATGCCAAGATGCGAAGCGATCGACCGAAGCGAATGATCGACAAGCGCTGGAACGTCGGACAACCGCTCGCGCAACGGCGGGACCCGCAGCATGTGGACGTTGAGGCGATAGTAGAGATCCTGTCGAAAGCGGCCGGCCTCGACCTCGCGCTCAAGATCCCGGTTCGTGGCCGCGACGACGCGCGCGGTGACCTGGATGGCCCGGTCACCGCCGACTCGCACCACCTTCCGTTCTTCGAGCACGCGAAGCAGCTTGGCCTGTGCCGGCAGCGGCAACTCTCCGACCTCGTCGAGGAACAGCGTTCCTGCGCCTGCGTTCTCGAACGCGCCCCGGCGCAGGCGATCCGCACCCGTGAACGCGCCGCGCTCGTGGCCGAACAGCTCGCTCTCGACGAGCTGCTCGGGCAGCGCCGCGCTGTTCACGGCGACCAGCGGGGTTTTTGCGCCGGGTCCTCGTCGATGCAGCTCGCGCGCAACCAGTTCCTTGCCCGTCCCGCTCTCGCCCACGATCAGGACACCGCTCGGAATCGGCGCGACGCGCGCGATCGCATCACGCAGCGACCGCATCGGGGCGCTGTCGCCGATGAGCGGCGTCTCACCGTCGAACCGGGACCGCAGCGTTCGAAGCTCGGTCACCAGCCGCCCGCGTGAGACCGCGTTCTGGATCTCCTGAACGACGCGCTCAATCGGCTCCGCCTTGTCGACGAACCCGTACGCGCCGAGCCGCACGGCCTGGATGCAGCGGTCGTAACTGCCAGTGCCGGTGTAGACGATGACCGGTGTGTCGATGCCGCGCTGCTGTAGCCGCCGCAGGACCTCGAAGCCATCGGTCCCTGGCATCTCGAGATCGAGGACGACGCAATCGATCGGCTCCCGGGCCAGGATGTCGAGCGCCTCGTTACCGCCAGCGGCGACGATCGTGTGGTAGCTGCCGACCCGTTTCAGGTCGTAGGCGTATTGCTCGGCCATCGCCGGCACGTCATCGACCACGAGCACCTGCGTCGTCATGTGCGCTTCGGACCTCGCCTGAGCGACGCCGAAGGCCCGTCGGCTGGAATGCCGATGATGATGCGCGTTCCGCAGCCAGGCGCACTGTCGACGCCGAGCGTGCCGTGAAGGTCCATCACCAGTCGTCGAACGATGGAGAGCCCCAGACCCGCGCCGCCCTCCTTCGTCGTGTAGAAGTCGTCGAAGATC
>QHWL01000708.1 GCA_003222555.1 Acidobacteriota bacterium
CGTTGAACGGTACGCACACGCGAGGCCGCTCGCCTCGGTACATGCGCACGCTGTGTTGCAGGTAGCCCGGGAACAGGATGATCATTCCCGCCTCCGGCCGCACAAGACGCGCCGACGGCAGCATGGCGGGGAAGAACGTCATCACCGAGGCGACGATCGGGTGCGCGAACTCGAGTGTGGCGCCCGGCGCGGCCGGCGTTTCGTCGCCCGGGTGCACGTAGTACACGCCGGACCACGTCGCCATGGGATGCACGTGCGGCGTGTTGTAATGCCCGTTCCGGTTCACCGCGGCCCAGCTTGATAGCTGGAACTGCAGCGCTGCTTTAGACGCGAGGCCCAGGCGCGCCGTCGCGATTTCGACGGCGCGCATCGCGAACTGCCGCAACGTCGCTGCGGCCGACCCGCCACAGTTGAAGAAATCATTCGGGGACTGCCAGCCTCCTTGATTGCTCTTGACTGTAGAAGGGTTGGCGCGCTCTTGCGCCAGAATGAGCTCCAAGAGCTCCGCGTTCAGCGCCGCGACGTTCTTGAACACGTACCAGAAGACGGGCGTGGGAAAGAGATACTCGATCCCGCCGTGCTTGGCCATGTCGGCGAGCGGGTCCAATCCGGGCTCGGAAACTTGTGACGGCGTCATGTTGTGGCTCTCATTTCTGATTGCGCGCGGTGCCCCATCCGCATGCGCCCGTTTTCAGGTGCTTTTTGGAACCGATCGGTTCATCCTCAGGGATTGGATCGTCGACACGTGTAGACTCCGCGCACGATCACGGACATGCGGAACCTGTCGTCGCTCGGCGCGCGGGCCGCGTGTGGGATAGAGCCGTCCGCGGCCACCACCCGGTTCGGCCGAAAGGCGATGCGGTCGATCAGTTGCCTCCGATCGTTCTTGTTGTACAAGAGCAGATCGCCGTCGGTGTCCTCGCCGATGTCGAGACTTCTTCGCCCAGCGCGGATTATCGCTGCTGCGCAGAGCTTGTTCAAGGGCGAACAGGCCGAGCCTACCCCCGATTCCACCCAGAATTGATTGGCTTTACCGCTCCTTGTGGATCCGCGGGGACACACGCTGCGCGTCGGTTTCGAGCTGGGGAATGGAATGATGAACCGCGGCGCACATTTCGATTTCGCGTCGACAGGCGCGATCCGTGTTCTTGACAAGACCAACCTAGCATCTTAAACTGACCTCGGCAGTAGTGTTAAAAGAGGTGTGCGATGGGACGAATGTACCTCGTTGTTCTTCCGCTCGCGACGGTCGTCGCGGCTGGTGCGGCTGCGGTCGTCACGGCGCAATCCCAGGCCCAGGAGGCCCAGGGGGCGACGTCGGTCACCTTCCATAAGGAAGTGCTCCCGATCCTGCAGAAGAACTGTCAGACCTGCCATCGGCCCGGCAGTATCGCGCCGATGTCGCTCCTGACCTACGACGATGCGCGTCCGTGGGCGAGGAGCATGAAGGTCAAAGTCGCGTCCCGACAGATGCCGCCCTGGTTTGCCGACCCGCAGTACGGCAACTTCGCGAACGATCGGTCGCTGAAGCAGGCCGACATCGACACGATCGTGAAGTGGGCCGACAGCGGCGCGCCGGCCGGCGATCCGAAGGATGCGCCGGCTCCCATCGCGTGGCCGGCGGACGGCTGGCAGATCAAGCCCGACGTGATCGTCAGAGGACCCGCGTTCCAGGTTCCCGCGCATCCGCCCCAGAACGTGATCGAGTGGACCTCGATCGTGGTCCCGAGCGGCTTTACGAAGGACACCTGGATCACGTCGATGGAACTGAAGCCGAGTGACATCTCGGTGACGCATCACATCTGCATCAACTTCAGACCGCACACACCGGACGTGCAGTACTACACGCCGGCGAGGAACGACAAACTGCGCGATGAAGAGGGCATCGAGATCAAGAAACCGGGGGAAGCCACGCCAACCGGCGACGGGCGGAATACGCGGGATACGCAGAGCGGGCGGAGTAACGGCCTGGAGGTCTGCTATCTGCCCGGCGATCAGCAAGCTGATTCCGGCCGGTACCGATATCGTGTTCCAGGTGCACTACACGCCCAGCGGCAAGGATGCTATCGACGTGCCGCTGCTCGGGTTCACCGTGGCCGATGCGCCGCCCGAGAAGCGCTGGATTTCAACCAGTGCCGGAGGGGCCGGTGTCGGTGCAGGGGGGCAGGACAGCGCCGCGTTCGTTATTCCACCAAACGAGCCGAACTATGCCGCTCCGCCGGCGGAAGCGGAGCTGGGTGCCGACGCGGAGCTGGTCATGTTTCAGCCGCACATGCACGTGCGCGGGAAGGATATGACCTACACCGTCAAGTTCCCGGATGGGAAACAACAGGTTGTCCTGAGCGTGCCGAAATACGACTTCAACTGGCAGCTCCAGTACATGCTGGCTGAGCCGCTCCGGCTTCCGAAGGGCACCAAGCTGCACGTCCAGGCGCACTACAATA
>QHWL01000709.1:0-463 GCA_003222555.1 Acidobacteriota bacterium
TTTCAGCGCTCACGATCAGCGTGGTCATCAGGCTGATGGCCTATTCAACCACGTGTGCCGCGCTGCCGGTTTTGCGACGGAACTCTCGTGTGCCGCGACCGGCATTTGTTGTGCCGGCTGGGTCCCTTATCTCGGTAGTTGCCGTCATGTTCAGCGCATGGCTCCTCTCGAGCAGCTCATGGGACGAGCTGCGTCTTGTAGGCATCGCGGTTGGTGTCGGCTTCGTTCTCTATCTGCCTTGTGCGCGTGTGTCGCGTGAGGCCCAGTCGGTGGCCGCCGCGGAGCTCTAGCCACGGCAATTGCGCGCATCGTCGATGCAAAACGATCGTTTCAGTCGGACGAGACGAAAATTTGCGCCGTCTGGCTAACATCGCGCTGGAGCCGGCGGCGCGACGACGCCGGTGAGCGCCGCAGCTCAGAGCGGGCGTTAGACGTCTGAACGAGCACTCAGAAAACGGAAAAA
>QHWL01000709.1:541-3244 GCA_003222555.1 Acidobacteriota bacterium
CGGTGTCGGCGGTGCTTGCGCGCCTACGGTCGACTCCCCCGTGGGATGCAAGCTCCATTTTTCCGGCCCTCGGTGGACGTCTGAAAACCGGCCATTAACCGACACCGCAAAACCGGCCATTTCGGCGAGCGATCGAGACTGGTGGAGTTCTACTTCGTCGAGCCCTCCGTGCGCAAGTCCGTCTGGACTTTGGTGCGCCAGCTCCGCGGTCCGCATTTGAGCACGTGCGCATGATGGAGGAGCCGATCAAGCAACGCGGTGACCGCGGCGGTATCGCTCAGGAGCTTGCCCCAGTCGTCGACTGGTCGGTTTGACGTCAGCAGCGTAGACGCGCGTTCATAGCGACGCATGACCAGTTCCAAGAGATCTTCGGCGGCCGTGTGCGGCAGCTTTCGCATGCCGAGATCATCGATGATGAGGAGCGGCACGGTGGCCAGATCGGCGAGATACGCCTTCCGCGTGCCATCGAGCGTCGCGTCAGCGAGCTCCTCCAGCAGCGTGTGCGCCTCGCGATAGACGACGCGATAGCCCTGCAGGATCGCGGCACGGCCGATGGCTTGCGCGAGGTGACTCTTGCCCGTACCGGGAGGTCCGCGGAAGAGCACGTCCGCGCGCCGGGCGATGAAGCGCGCCGTGGCTAGCTCGTAGACGAGGGCGCGATTCATCTTCTTGTTGAAGTCAAAGTAAAAGGGGTCGCGAAAGCGCGCGAGTTTGTGGCGGCGCTCGAGCAGGCGGTCCTGCCGCCGGCGGAGTTCGTCCGTGACGAGGGCGGACACGAGGTCGAGGGGGGCCATCTTCTCGGTCTGCGCTTGCCGCAGACGCGTGTCCAGGACAGCGGCCATGCCGGACAGCCGCAGCTGCCGAAGGGCGCGATCGAGTTCGACGAGATTCATGAGGGGTCTCCTGTCGTGCGATCGATGAGATCGCGGTAGAGGGTGAGCTGACGAATCAGCGGATCGACCTGCCGGAGCGTCAGCGGCACCGGAGGGCGGCGCTCCAAGTAGCGGCGCAGAAAGCGATACGTGGGGACCCCGAGGTCGAGGGCGGCTTTGGCGGCGTCTTCGACGACCGCTGGCCCGTGTTTCTTCGCCAGCGCGAGCACGCCGAGGATGCGACGGACGCCCGCTTCACCTTCGTGACGGTGAATGTGATCGCAGATGGTGCTGACGGATGGGCCGACGCGCATGGCGGCCTCGAGCAGCGCGATCGTCTTCGGCGGCGTGCGTCGCGGGCGATCGGCGTCCTCGATGCGGTGCCAGCCGCGGGGGGCCCGCACATGCTCACGCAGGAGCTGACCGGTCTTCGGATCCAAGAGGCGGACGAAGAGATCGTTCCATTGCACGTCGACGCGGTGGCCGATCCAACCGGGCGGCGCACCGTAGTACGCGGCCTCGACCTCGACGCAGCCATCGAGGTGCACCGTACGGACGCCGAAGCGGTAATACCGAAATGGTTCGAGCGGAAGCGGGCCGAGGGCGGGCTGCTCCTCGGCAAACATTCCCGCGACCTGGCGTTTCGTGGTGCCGTGGATGCGCGTGTCGGCCCAGTGCGCCTCCCAGCGATCGAGATAGACCTGCGCCTCGTCCAGCGTCTCGAAGCGCAGCCCGCGCAGCGGCGTTTTCTTCGCATGCCCGACGCCAGCCTCCACTTTGCCCTTACGGTCGGGATCGCCGACGCGACACGGGAGCGCCACCACACCATAGTGGGCGAGCACATCACGGTAGAGAGGATTGAGCGCGGGGTCGTAGATGTCCGGGGTGAGGACGCCTTCTTTGAGATTGTCGAGGACGATGACGCGGACCGTCCCGCCCAGGCGGCGAAACGCGCGCTCGTGCAGCTCGGCCCACACCTGCGTGCTCGAGTGCCACACGAGGAGGCGGACGGCTTTGCGTGAGTACCCGAGCGTCAGGACGAAGAGCCGCGTGCGTCGGTACTTCCCTGTCTGCGGATGACGCACCATTGGGCCGTCGCCGTAATCGACCTGGCCTTCCTCGCCGGGCGCGGTGGTGATCACGACGCGCGCCTCCGGCGACGACGCTCCCCGGAGCGTCAGCACGAAGCGTCGGACGCTGGCATACCGGGCGGTGAAGCCGTGGTCCTCGACGAGGTCCTGCCAGATAGCCATCGCGTTGCGACCAAGCCGGAGCGCCTCGGCGATCAGCTCTCGGTACGGCTCGCACGCGCTGGCACTCGGCGCTCGGCCCGGACGTGGGACCGGAGCGACGTCGGTGGACACCTCCGCCCTGGTGGCCGGTTTTGCCTGCGCCGAGTCGGTGGACACCTCTTCGGAAATGGCCGGTTTTGATTTTGCTTCGCTGCGACGGCCGCGCCCGTGCACGGCGATGCCGGCGGCCTTCAGATAGCCACTGATCGTCTCGCGACGGACCGCGAGCGCCTGCTCGATGCGCCGAAGCGACCATCCGAGCCGGCCGAGTGCGAGGATTTGCTGCTGCTTGGTGTCGTCCAAGACGTTGCTCATGCCGGTGACAGAACCTGCGTTCCGTCCCGACGTCAACGTCTCGATCGCTACCGGGAATGGCCGGTTTTCAGCTGTCGATCAATGGCCGGTTTTGGGTGTCCACCGAGGCTGAAACGGTCGTTCCGGATCGGAACAACCGTGGACACCACAACGCGGCGTGAAGCCATCCGCTGGCGGCACTACACATGCGTTGCCGATCAGGAGACGAGATGGACGATATCGAC
>QHWL01000710.1 GCA_003222555.1 Acidobacteriota bacterium
TCGTACCAGAGGAAAGGTCGATACGTTACGATTGCTAGTCCTCCTCTCAAAAGACCAAAGTTAAATCGAAGCCCAGGTGATACCCAACTGCGCGCGTTGGTCTCCCAGCCGGGCGCGTGCCTAGGACACGAGCGGACGTCCCTCTCAGTTTCAGCTCTCAAGTTTCAAGTTCGGGATCAGCCGCATCGCGTTTCCGTGGCAGATTTTCGCGAGGTCTGCTTCGGGCAGCTCCAAGCCGCGCATCACCTGTAGGGTTTCGCGGATGTAGATGCCCGGCTGCGGCTCGAACGGGCAGTCTGACGCGAACAGCACGTGGTCCACGCCGAAGAAATCGAGACCGCACTTTGTGGACGCGAGCGATCCGAACTGCGCCGTGTCCGCATAGAACATCTTGAAGTAATCGACCGGCCGCCTCTTCAGCGACCTGAGCAGAGCGAAGTAATCCTCGTCCGACGTGCGCTTACCAAGTTGATCCCACCCGTGCCCGACACGTCCGGCGACGTACAGCACGATGCCTCCCAGATGGTGCGTGACGATTCAGGTTCGGCCAGCGATCGAACGCGCCGGAAAACACCAGCCGAGCCATGGCCGTGCTGGTTTCATAGGGCCACCCGAGAGTCCACCAGATCTCATACTTGGATCGCTCCTCCGTCCGGTAGTCCGCAAAGCGTTCGTGGCGCGCGGGGTGAAGGAAGATAGGCACGTCCGCCCGGTGGATCCAGTCGAACAGCGGGTGCAGTTCGGGTGCATCGAGAGCCTTGCCGGCGGCGTTCGAATAGATTTGCACCCCACAAGCCGCCAGATCGCGCGTCGCGCGCTCGATCTCCTCGACCGCTCGGTCGGGATTGTTCATGGGCAACCCCGCGAGGAATCCGGCAAAGCGCTCAGGATGACGCGCCACCAGCTCCGCCATGCCGTCGTTGGCGATGCGAGCGAGCTCGGAAGCCAGATCCGGGCCGGCAAAGGTTTCAATAGGTGGCGATCCCAGCGAGATGACCTGCCTGTAATCGCTGAACTCGTCCATCAGCCGGAATCGGGCATCGAGATCCCAAATCGGCTTGACCTGCATCGAGCGCCGAAACATACCCTGGTCCGGCGCGACCTCCTGAAACTTTTGGAAATAGCGGGGCGGCATGAAGTGCGTAAAGACGTCGAAGGTTTTCATTCATCTTCCCAAGAAGGCGGCGACAGCTTCGCGCAGACTGGTGTCCCAAGCTTGCGCGTCGCTCATTTGAATGCAACCTTTTGTCTACCTCGAGCCTTCCGCGGAGGCTGTCTCGTCGGCGCGAGCGCCTTTGAGGAGATGTACGAGGCCGTAGTTCCCCTCATGACAGGTGTACTCGAAGATCGGCCCATCAAACCTGCGGATGGGCATTTCTCCCGACCAGGGTCTCGTCCAGGTGGCGGGGTCTTCCACCGTGAATTGGTAACGGATCCTGTCTGCATCGACGCGAGTGAAGCGCTCGACCACATGCAACGCGTCGCTGGCCAAGATGTCCTGTCGAGTGTTCCGCGGGGCCCCTCTGAAATTGGTCTTGTCGGTGAAGTTGGTCGTGTCGACGACCAGCGTGTCGCCTTCCCAGTGACCGCGAGAGTCACCCGCCAGTTTGTGAATGTTCGGTCCGACGTGCGGGCGTCCGTCCAGAGGGATGATGCGGTCGTCGTGAATCATCTCGTGGCGAATGACCACATAGTCGCGGGATTGCAGAATCTGCAGATTGGCGTTGTAGGTCGGCGGAAGCATCGGCGGTCCGACGGTCCCCCAGGTAATGCACCGTTCGGCCAACGAGCGGCTTTGCGCGCTTTCGGCGGCCTCCCTCGACCGCCTCGCTCGCTCGAGACTGGCCGCCGTGCGCTTTGCCGCCTCCGGCGTCAACGAAGGGATTCGTCCGTCGCGCGGATCGACAATGAGCGAGGTTCGCCTGTTCGGCTCCTTGACGTAGTTTTCGCCCTGCCAGATCGCATCGTCATAATGGATGTCGTCTTTGGGCTGCGCCAGGTATTGGTCAGTACGCTTCTTCAGATACGCAGCCGCTTCCTCGTCTGTGAACAGCTCTTTTCCGGCCAGCTCTGGAGGACGTTCCAGCGGCGTGAAGGTGTCGTTGGTCCAGTAGCCCTGCAGATCTGGCTGACCCGCCGGAGTGCGTGGCATCGTCCAGGGCTTCGCGGCCTGCGGC
>QHWL01000703.1:0-449 GCA_003222555.1 Acidobacteriota bacterium
CAGACTCACATGGCGGCCGGACATGCAGGCAGCATGAATCCCTACATCGCCCTATTCCGCGGCATCAACGTCGGTGGCAGTCACCTGCTGCCAATGAAGGAGCTCAAGCTGGTGCTCGAGATGAGCGGCTGCGTCGACGTGCAAACGTACATTCAGAGCGGCAACGCGATCTTTCGGAGTTCGATGTCCGATGCTGATCGCATAGCGAGGCGGCTCACCGCAGCCGTGTCGAAAAGTCATGGCTTCGAGCCGCGCGTCCTCGTGCTGACGCGCGGCGAGCTCGAGAGCGCCGCCGCCGGCAACCCGTTCCCGGAGGCCAGCGAGAATCCCAAGAGCCTTCACCTCTTTTTTCTGGCCGGACGACCGAAGCAACCGGACCTGAAGTCAATCGACGCGCTCAAGGCGAAAACCGAGCGCTTCGCGCTGAAGGGCCGGACCTTCTACCTTCA
>QHWL01000703.1:575-1052 GCA_003222555.1 Acidobacteriota bacterium
TCGGTGAGCCTGCTGACTCCTGATCGGCCGCGGTGTTGGCGGTAGGCACGTGGGCTGCCGCCGAACTCGGCGCGGAAGGCGCGGTTGAAGTTCGAGACGTCGCCGAAGCCGGCGTCGAGGGCGATGTCGAGGATCTTGACCGGTTCGGTCGCCAGCCGCGTGGCCGCCGCACGCAGCCGCCACCGCAACAGGTACTGATGCGGCGTCGCGCCGGTCAGGCTCATGAAGGTCCGCAGGAAATGGAACGGGCTAAGCCTGGCTTCTCGCGCCAGGCGGACCAGCGTCAAATCCGTGGCAGGCTGCTCTTCGATCATTCGCACGGTCCGCGTGATCCGAGCGACGGCGGCCGGCGAGATCCCGCTCCGATCTGGCTCGACGTCGCCGTCCACCTGCACGGCTCGCGCCGCCAGGCGGATTCCCAGCTCCTCCCACGCGACGTCGGTCGATCCTGCGAGCGCCGCACACGCGTCGGCAATC